>JBIJDW010000047.1:0-12849 GCA_044343885.1 Kiritimatiellia bacterium | reverse complement strand
ACCGCCAGGGCGCGCGCCAGGGGCAGACCGGTTCTGCTGCACTCCCGGGCGCAGCCGTAGAGGTAGGGGAAGAGCCGATAGCGCAACGCGATGAATTCCCGGCAGATGGCCATCGTTTCCGGCTCGAACGCGTCGAGCTCACGGGGCCCTATGCCGTGAATCCGCGCATGGGAAAGCAGGACGCCGGTCTGCATCCAGCGGATCAGGAGGCGGTCAGTGGTGTTGCCCAGAAACCCGCCGATGTCGTTGGACCAGAAGGCAAAACCCGACAATCCCAGCGACAACCCCCCGGCAAGCTGCGGCACGATGTTCTCGAAATTCGGGCTGTTGTCGCCGCCCCAATGCACGGAGAACCGTTGATTGCCGGCCCAGGCGGAACGCGACCAGACGATCCCGCCGCCGGTGCTTTCCCTCGTCGCCTCGAATACCGCCCGGTTGTACAACAGGGGATAGAGGTTGCGCATCTGGCGCCCGGTCATGCCGTTGTGGCACCTGCCGTCGAGCGGAATGGCCTCGCCGAAATCGGTCTTGATGACACGGGCGCCCAGATCGAACAGCCGGCGCAGCCACCGGATGTACACGTCCACCGCCCGCCGATTGGTGAAATCGATCACGCCGACAATCCCGGAGAATCCCTGAACGAAGCAGATCCCGACGTCGTAGATGCTCCCGGCTTCGTTTTTGATGAATCCGTCCACGGCGCGAAGCTCCTCGAATAACTCGGAGCCTTCGGGCAGATAGGGCAATTGCCAGAGCGAAAGCTTGAATCCCATGTCGGCCAGTTGCCGGATGAAACCGGCCGGATCGGGGAACCGGGTTTTCGAGAAGGTCAGATCGCAATACCAGTCCTTCTCGAACCAGTGGGTATCCAGATGGATCACATCGCAGGGAATCCGGTTCTTCCGCATGCGCCCGGCGACGTCGAGCGTTTCCTGCGCGGAAGAGTAGCTGATCTTGGACTGCCAGTATCCGAAGCTCCAGGCCGGCGGCAGCGCGGGCTTACCCGTCAGGTCCGTGTAGGCGCCAAGAATTTCCTTCAGCGATCCGACGAACACATAGTAATCGAGGAAACCGTCCTCAATCCCCACCTGGATATCCGTCGCGCTCATGCTGCCGACCCAGAAACTCATCAACGAATGATGATTGAAGAACACGCCGTAACCGCGCGAGCTCATGAAGAACGGAACGTTCTTGTAGCAACGCGGCGTCGTGGTGCCCCAGGAGTCGCTCAGCATCAGATTGATCGTCTGCCCCGCCTTATTGAGGCCGATAAAGGTCTCGCCGAACCCGTAGATCGCCTCGCCGGGCCGCAGATCGAAATTCTCGACGGCCACGGGATGTCCGCCGTCGATCGTCTCGCAGACGCCCGTATTGAGCGAATCCCAGCAGCAGAAGTGATCCTTTTCCGGACCGCCGATGCCGCAGATCCGGGTCCCGGCGGCGTCCGTCACGGACATGCGAAATGGATCGAACTGCACGGCAACCTTCATGGACGCCGTGGAAAGTTCGGCACCGGACGCGGTGGTTTCGACGGCCGCATGCCGGGCCGGCGGCAGGACGCCAACCACCATGGGGGTGGTATTCTCCGGCACGCGGTCGCCCGGCGCGTATCGGAAGCGAACGACATTCTCAGCCACCAGGTCGATCCGCATCGTACCGGCCATTGATTCGCCTGTCCGGGCCCGCTCCCGCAACGAGAACATTTCCATGGAGGCGGAAGACGTCAGCGCATGCAGCGACCGCACCGCCTCGGTGGCGAGAACGAGCGAGTCCGATCCCCGCACTGGATGCCCCGCCCGCACGACGCTGCAACGGATGACGCGCTTGTCCTCGATCGCCCGGGTGCGCATATCGTCAAAAGTGTGAACCACTCGCTGCATGATGGTGTCTCCATCCGCGACCGGACTCTCCCTACTTCTATCCAGTCACTTCATTGATAAGAAATCGCTTTTCGTTACCACTCGGGCGGCACCGGCCCGCATAGGCCGAAATCATGCCGGAACCGGTCTTGAGTAGTGAATTCATGGTTTGAAGCATGACAGGAACGGATAAATACGTCAAGCCCCGACAGCCCCAAACAGCCGCAAAAAGGTCACCGCCAACCAGCGGCTTTGGGGTAACCCCATGGAGACGACGGGGCGCAAGGAACTCGTGCGCTGGATTCTGTCCTGGATGCCGGACGTCAAAGTTCTGATGGATTGGCTCTCAGCGGTATGCGTTACTTCGGCCCCAAAGCCGTGATGCGCTGGAGCAACAGCTCCCGCGGTGTGTCGTTGATGGTTTCCACCTTGATGAATCTGACCTGGCGGCCAGGCACCTGGGCCCCCGCATCCAGATGGGTCAGCGGCACGGTCCAGATGGCTTCCCAGGTCTTGGCGCGCCAGACTTCCTGCCACGTCAGTCCATCCTCTGAGATGGAGAGGATGAGCCCATTGGTTCGCCGAGCGACATCGCTAGGGAGGTTTTCGATCATCACGGCATTGACGGTTTTCACGGCGCCGAGGTCCACCTTGGCCCACGGGTTCTTCTCCTGGAGTGTGCGGAACGCGACGCCCAGTCTTTCGCCGGTGAAAAGCCGCGCATGGTTCTCCGGCTTACCCCCCGAGCTGGAACTGATCTCCAGCTTGGCATCGGCGCTGAGGATCGCCCCGAACTCACCCCGATAGTCTTGCGGCGTACGCAGTTCCCCGATGATGCGGCCGGCTTCCAGCGGCTTATCCAGCGTCACCTCGATCACCGTCACCGGCGTGTCCATGTCCTTCCTGGCCAACTGGACCGACCACTCCCCGGCACTTTGTTTGAACGTGCAGGGCACGCCGGTCAGCGTGCGGGCGGCCAGCACCTTGTTAGGAAGCGGATCGAAGGCGAGGCCTTCGGCCGGCCACTCATTCACAAGCAAATAGAGTTTGTTGTCCTTGTGGCAGGTGCCGCCCCAGGAGCCGTTGCGATACGGGCCGCCGCGGGTGCCGTAGATGGCCGCACCATATTTCCTGAGCCACTCGCCCATGGCGCGGGCGACCTTGGCCTCGCCCTCGGCAAACGTGCCGTCCGGTCGCGGTCCGAAGTTGAGTAACAGATTGCCGCCCCCGGTGGTGCAACTCGCCAGCATCCTGATGCAGTCATCCGGCCCCTTGAAGCCGTCCTCGCCGCCATAGGCCCACTGCCGTCCGACGTGGATGCAGGATTCCCAGTCGCTGGCGATATTCATCGCGCCGATATGCCCCTCGGGCGTGTCATAGTCGCCCCTGACCATCTTCGCCAGTTCGGGCGTGGCCGCTCCCCGATCCTGCGGCGTGCCAGGTCCGATGAACGCGGCGGCGCGGTTGTTAACGATGAGCTTGGGCTGGAGTTGATACATCATCGAGAACAGCTCGTCGAACTTCCACTTGCCCCAGTCGCGGCCGCCGACATGATCGAACCACATCACGTCCACCGTCCCGTAGTTGGCTAACAATTCCTTGACTTGCGTGCGGTAGAACGTGTCGTATTTCTCGTTGTCGCCCACGAGGTAATCCGGGTGATACCAATCGCGGGTCGAGTAATAGAGCCCGAGTTTCATGCCCTGTTTGTGGCAGGCGTCGGCATAGGCTTTGACAATGTCCCTGGCATAAGGGCTGTTCATGATGTTATAGTCCGAGACCTGGGTCGCAAACTGCGCGAAGCCGTCGTGGTGCTTGGCGACAAGCACCATGTACTTCATGCCCGACTCCTTGGCGAAACGCACCCATTCCTCGGCATTGTATTGCGTCGGGTTGAACTGCTTGTAATAGTTGTCGTAAACGGGATCATCCGTGCGCGTACCGGGCTTGCCGTGGATGTCCCACGGCCGGTTGGCCTTGCGGCCCCAGCCGATTTCCACTTTCCCGATCGAACACGGCCCCCAGTGGATGAACATGCCGAACTTCGCGTCGCGGAACCATTGCATGCGCTCGTCACGCTGTTCCTTGGTCTCACTTATTTGCGGCACCTTCGACACATCCGCCGCACGCGCCCCGCCCATTGCCAGCAACGCTGACATCACTATCATTATTTTTGTTTTCATGTTTCCGACGTTTCCCCGATCAACACATTACCCGCATATTAAATCATTCTTGCCTCCGCCGTCTATGTCCGCTACAATCTTTCTTATGTCTTATTCGATACACGGCCGAGTCAACGTGGGCGCCTATGAAAGGCCCTTCTCCGGGGTTGGCATCGAATTCGCCCCTCTCGCAACCAAACCCGGGCAAACCGGAATCGTCCTGCATGAGGCGGGCTACTTGTCCGCCAACCGGAATTGGAAGTTTCCCAGTGTGTTCCGCCCTTTCTGGCGGTTGTACTACAACCAAAAAGGTGGTCACCACGCGCGTTTTGGCGAGAGCCGCGTGGAATTGACCCCGGAACACATCATGCTGATTCAGCCTCGCTGCCTGTGTCATCTTCTGGGCGTGTCGCCGTCGTTCCCAAGTCTTCCTGCCACCAGGCGCCCTTGTCCGTGTCCTTCACGGTCGGATGCGAAACACCCAACGCCCAACCGCCAACGCCCGTCCCTAATCCGCCTCCGTCTCATTCGACCTCAACCCGATAGAACTTCTGCCTTACGCCATTCACGGTATCCGTATAAACATTCACCGTCGGCGTGGCGGGTATGCCATTGGTCAGCGTGCTGAATCCGGTCATCAGATTCGTCGCCGCCTGCAGGCGATACACCAAGCCCGTGGCGCTCTGCCAGCGCACGATGAATTCGCCGTGATCCGCCGGGTTGACAACCGCATCCGTCAGCGCCAGGAGCGACGTGATGTCGTTCGGATTCGTACCGGCCAGGTATTCCGCCAAATTGCTCATGCCGTCATGATCCGGATCATCCGTGTCGCTATAAGCCAGCGTCCCGAAGGAATCCAGATACCAGTCGTCCGGAGCAAGGTTGTTCGAGGCGAGAATCCCGTCCGGTCGGGCATAGCCCACAGACAAGCCATCCAGAACACCGGTCGACCCCTCCAGCGAGATGCAGGTGAGCCGCTTCTGTGGCACCGCAAAGCCGAGATTCGACGCCACATTCGTGCCGTCAAGATAGAGTGACCAGGTCTGCAAGGCGTAGTCCCCTCGTGCGGTCAGCCGCACCCAACTCCCGACCTGGCGCGGCGTGGGGTTCGTCAACGTGACCCATTGGAAACCCGCCGGCCGCGCGCCGTCGCACACCACCAGTTGGCCGGCGTCGTTGAAGAAGAATACGGTCGCGGCATCCGGCACACTCACGGGAATCGCCGCCCCGGCCACCTTGGAGCGAAGATCCCACCACACCGTCTGCGGCGTACTGGTGAACGCCTGGCTGAGGGCGACCGAGGCGTCATTCGTGCCCTGGATCTGCAAGGCGCGCGTCCCCTCGAACACGTCACCCGCCTCTACCGTCGCCGCGTTGGCGGGACTGACCACCCAGTTGTGCTGGCCGTGCAACAGTCCAAGACTGACGGTGTCGGACTCGAAACGCTCGGCGAAGGGCAGCGCCGTCAACGTCTCGACCGTGTTGGTCACGCGGCCAAGCTGAACTTCCCGCGCATCCGGCAGGCCGTCGCCGTCGCTGTCAACCGGTACGGGGCCGTCGTTGTCGATCCCGGTCGCCGTGATCGTTACGGAGTCCATCCCCGCTGCCGAACAGGTAAAGGTGGCCACGCGCCGGTTCGTGACGACGTCCTCCGCGTCGGCCAGCGTCACCGTCTTCCAGAGATTCCAGTCCGAGGTCGAGAATACCAGGCTCCCGCCTGACACCACCGAAAGTTGCGAATCGCCCCCGTGCGCAACGCTGACCGTCACACTGCCAGCGGGCTGGACTGTGAGGCTGACGCGGAACTTTGCCGTGCCGCCTTCCGGCACGCCGACGAACGGCGCGCTGGTCAGGATGGCGACATGGATGAAGTTGGCCTTGACCGTGGCCGGGGCGGAGATCGTCACGGTGGTGCTCGCGGCGTTGCTGTTCGCGAAGGTCGCCGCACCACTCGTCACACTCCAGTTCGCGAACACGTAGCCCGCACCCACACTGGCGCCGATACCCGTCGCCGCATCCTGGGTCACCACCGTTGCGCCGCTAGGCACCGTGCTCCCGCCGGTGCCCGCAATGACCGTCAGCGTGGTGTCATTGTCCGTTTCGGTGGCCGTCACACTGCCGCTAACCAGACCCGTACCGGAACAGGTGATCGTAGCCGAACCGTTAACGGCATCGGCATCCTCGGACGCCGCCAGGGTGACGGTCTGGTACGTCGCCCAGTTGTTGGTGGTAAACGTCAGGTTCGTTCCGCCCGTCACCGTGATGTTCGTATCGCCGGACGCCCACGCCACGGCCACCGTGACGTCACTGGTCGGCTGGGACGAAAGACTGACCTGAAACGTGTTCGTGCCGCCTTCCGGCACGCTCACCGACGCCACGCTCGTCAGGATGGAGGACGGAGGTGGGTTGGAAAATGTCATCGCCGTCGCGCTCGCATAGGCCGAAAGCCCGTCGCTGTTGGTGGCCGCCAGTCGGTAGTAGTACCGCGTGCCCGCCGCCAGTCCGTCGTCGGTGTACGCTGTGGCATTGGCCGCCAGCGACGTCAGCGCGTTCCAGGCCGAGCCGTCCGGCGAACGGTCCAGAACATAGGCTGTTTCGTTGGTGGCGTTGTCGGTCCAGGCCAGTTGGATCTGGTGGGTATTCACCGCCGTGGCCGTCAGCGCCGTCGGCGCGGCAAGTGGTGTTGATCCTCCTGTTATCACATCAAAGGCGTCTATATCCATGTAGGTGCCTGACTTCTTAACAAGTTTAATAGTGTGCGCTCCCGATGCCAGTCCTAACTTCTCGTAGCATGGTTGCGGACCCCCATAAGAAAAAAGATTATTAGTTACCGTTGTCTGAAATACACTGTCGATATACACATCTACGAGGCCTCTGCTAGGATCTTTAACTCCAATCCATCTTATACCCGTTCCTGTAAATGTATAGGATGCCCAATTACCATTAGCTAAAGTATAATGTTCGTCACCGTAGTAACAACCAGCTCCCTGGTTAGGTGAATAAGTCCAAGACCCTTCATATGAAATGTTTCGATTGCCTCCATCGTTATCTCTTCCCGGAATAGGTGTAGAAGCAGGTGCATTTGTAGGATCGGGTGAATGTCCAGGTGGGTAAATAGGAGCGGGTGTAGAATTAGACCAACCTGAATAATTCAGTACTATGATAGTGTCAAGCGCGTTGATGTACTGAGTTGGGAGCGTAATGGTTATTTCATGACCCACTTCAACTGTAGGAGTACCGCCGGTCAAACAAGAAAAGTTTGTTAATGTCCCGCTACTAATCAACGGTATAGTGACTGACCCGGTGAATCCGTTGTTTAAATGGACATACACAGTACCGGTACTGTTTCTTACGGTAGTTCCGCCATATGCGCCAGGCGCTATGGGACCCTTACGCGTTCCATAAATACTTTCACCATAGGCGCTCATAAAGCTGCCGATTTGCGCTAAACGGTTAGTCATGGCAGGATCAATAGTTCCATCAGGCCTTGGCCCAATGTTTAAGAGGGTATTTCCACCACAACAACTATTGACTATAATCATGTCGAGTAATGTTTTAAGAGGTAGTACACCGGCTGTAGGACTCCATGCCCATTGACCGGGTTGTATACACATACATGATTCCGATAGAAATCCATGACCGTAATTTACAAGTTGTCCCTCAGGGGTTGCATAGTCAGCATAACCCCCAGTATCGCAACGGTTATTTACAAGTACCCAAGGTTGTCTTTCCCTCATTCTGTTTATAAGCGTTAGCGCATCATAACCCGGATCACGTGAACCATTCCAATCGAGCGTGTCATACCATATATTGAAAACCTTTCCATAGTTGGCCAACAGTTCGTCGCATACCTGGCCTGTATATCGAGTTCTATACGCAGCGGTTTTACAATTCTCTTCGATAGTTATAGTAGGACAATAGTATAAACCAAGCCCCAGGTCTGCGGCATGAGCCGCGTCAGCTATCATTTTAGTAATATCTTTGCCATAGGCGCTGTTCATAATATTGTAATTGGTAAAAGCAGTATCAAACATGCAGTACCCGTCCATGTGCATGGTAACGAAGTTAATATACCGCGCGCCTGAATTCTTTATTATCTCCATCCAGCTAGTAGCATTGAAATTGCTGGGGTTAAACGTTGACATAGAGGCAAGATCTCTAGGATAGTCGCCCCAGCCTATCTCATGCCCTGACATTGAGGCCGGGCCCCAATGAATAAATATGCCGAAACGCTGATCCTGCCACCAATTTAGCATATCAGTGTGGTTAGTAATCGCGTCTGGTTCAGCAGCACTGAGATTACTGCTGGGCGAACAGATGAGAAGCCACAAAACTGAAGCTGTCAGAACGGTCATCATTTTGACAAACTGCTTCATAAATGTTCCCCTATGGATCAAAAGACACCAGCGGCAGGTAGCCCCCAGCCGGGATCGTCGTGTTCGTCGGGAACACATAGTCCACCCCGCTCGACAGCCGGCATGCGCCGCCCTCGTTGGTCAGGGTGATGGCTACCGCATCATGAACACGGTGCCTTTGGGCAGCGTCATGTCGTAGCGGATGATCACAATGCCTGCGCCGCCGTTGCCGCCGGTGCCGGTCGGGGTCCAATTTCCGCCTCCGCCACCACCCGTGCTTGGCGCGCCATCTCTCCTACCGGTAATATCTATACCGCCCCCGTAATTCGTGGCAACGCCCCACGTCACATAACTGCTCCCGCCGCCGCCCGCCCGCTTCACCGCAACTCCAGTAATAGAAGACTCTAGACCTGTACCTCCGGCACCCCATGGGTCAGCTTGGGCGGTGACATCTTGGCCTCGTGTTCCCTCGCTACCAGCACCGCCGCCGCCACCACCGTTTGAAGGGGCATAGTCGGTTGGAGTCCCCGTTCCAAGTCTTCCACCACTGAACCCCTGTCCCGCCGTGCCGCTTCCTCCGAGTTTACGGGATTCCACGCCGTCAGGGTAACTGCCGCCGCCGCCGGAGCCGCCAATACCGGCGTCGGCGTATCGATTGGCGCGCCCGCCGCCGATGGAGACGATGTTGGTGAACCATGAATTGGCACCGTTTTGTTCGGCATTTCCGCCCTTGCCGACGACGACAGGGTAGGCGACCCCGGCAGAGACCGCATATCTCGGCTCGGAGTTGCTTAGCGAGCCGGACCACTCACCCGGCACGCTGCAGCGGTAGCCGCCGGCGCCGCCGCCACCACAACGTTGGGCGCCGCCGCCGCCGCCGCCGCCGATGACCAGGTACTCGATATTCAAGTCCTTTGTGGTCGTGAAGTAGTTCGTGCCGACCGTGTTCGTGAAGATATGAAGGCCGTACACCTTGCCGTTCAGATTCGTGGGGTACAGGATGTCGCCGCCCGACGCAGACAGGACAGGAGGCAGGGACTGGTAGCGCACAATGACAATGCCCGATCCGCCCGCGCCACTGGCCGCGCTGACGCGCGAGACTGGGCCGCCGCCGCCGCCGCCGGTGTTGGGTTGCCCAGCCTTACCCGCAGTGCCGCCGGCGTCTCCGCCTTTTCCTCCTCCTCCTGTTCCGCCGGTGCCGGCCGTTCCCGAGGTCTCGTAACTGCCCCCGCCGCCACCGGCAAACCAACCGTTGCAGCTCGTGTTCGTGTCGCCCCAATTCGTGAATGCCGCGAAATATCTCCCGTAGCCGCCATTCCCGCCGGCGCCGCCCGTAGTGCCGTCAACGCCATTGGTCCCAGCGCCGCCGCCACCGCCGGTGCCGAAAGTTCCGGAACTGGTCCCTGCGCCGCCGTCATTTCCCTGCTTGGGCGTCACAGTCGCCGCGGTCCCGGCGGCGCCACCCCGCGATCCACCGCCGCCAGAGCCCTTGTTGTTTGGTGCGCTCAGAAGATAAGACGCACCGCCGCCACCGCCTATGGCAGTCAACGATCCGAACTTGCTGTCCTGCCCGTTATTTCCGACAGAGCAAGCGCCGCCATCCGGTGTTCCCGCCACCGCGACGCCTCCCGTACCTACGGTGATTGCGTAGTCCGTGCTGAAGGTGGCCGGGTAGTTCGAGTAGATCAGCCCGCCCGCCCCTCCACCTGCGCCGTAATATGCTCCGCCGCCGCCGCTGCCGCCACCGGCCACCACGAGCAATTCCACGTTCCCACCCGCCCCCAGGGTACGGAATTTCATGCCGCTGGCGCCCGCGTTGGTAAAGACGTGATAGATCCACGTGCCGCCCGCGTCGGTGTAGGTGGTCACATACCCGCCGGTGTTCGTAGCCTCCACCGCCTCCGCCCGCGGCGCGACCGCGGCGAGCAGGGAGAGCGCGAGAACAGTGAACAGTGAACGGTGAATCCCGATTCTGAATCCAGTTTTCTTCTTCATGCGTTTCGTATCCTGTTTGGGTTTTTGCTTTTCAGCATTTCCGACGTTTCCCCGGTCAACACGTTGCGCGTATATTAAATCATTCTTGCCTCTTCCGTCTATGTCCGCTACAATCTTTCTTATGTCTTATTCGATACGCGGCCGAGTCAACGTGGGCGCCTATGAAAGGCCCTTCTCCGGGGTTGGCATCGAATTCGCCCCTCTCGCGACCAACCCCGGGCAGACCGGGATCGTCCTGCATGAGGCGGGCTACTTGTCCGCCAACCGGAATTGGAAGTTTCCCAATACGTTCAGCCCTTTCTGGCGGTTGTACTACAACCAGAAAGGCGGTCACCACGCGCGTTTTGGCGAGAGCTGCGTGGAATTGACCCCGGAACACATCATGCTGATTCCGCCTCACTGCCTGTGCCATCTTCTGGGCGTGTCGCCGGTGCCCCACTTCTGGATCACCTTTAGCTTCACGCTGTCGCCGGCCGACGACCAGGCCCTGCCGGTGCTGCTCAAGCCGCGCGAAACTGAATTGTGTCTGATCCGTGATGCGCAGCGGCTGATTCTGGCCGACAAGGCGTGGGAACCCAAGGGTGAAATCCTCGGCACCGGCATGGCGCTGCTGGACGTGGTGTTGGCCCGTCCGGAACTGCGGTGGAAACCGCCCCTGCCGGAGAACATGGAACGGGTGCGGCTGGCGATCGAGGAGCGTTTCGGGAAAGCGCTTCCGAACTCCGACCTGGCCAAGGTCGCCTGCCTCAGCGTGGCCGGATTCGAGCGCACGTTCAAGCGCCACTTCGGCACGACCGCCGCCCGGTATGTCGCCGAACTGCGGGTCCGCGAAGCGGCGCATCTCCTGTTGCAGACCGACCAGAGCCTTGACGCCATCGCGGCGCAGACCGGCTTCCCGAATCGCGCGTACTTCAGCCGGGTATTCAAGAACATCACGGCCGAACCGCCCGCCAGCTTCCGGCGGAAGCATCGACGTACGACCTGAACTTCTTGGCCACAGAAGGCACATAAATCGCAAAACCGGGCCTTGAGTTCCTGCGGCTCCATCCCGCAACAATCGGGTTGAATCGCATGCAAAGCATCCAGCCCCGCCTCGATCATCTGCGGGATCAACGGGGCGAACCCGCCGCAACAATGCAGACGAACGTAGGGGACATGCCGAACCACAACGGAACACGGTCCGGCTCACGATGGGCAAATGCGGTCAATACTCGTTCGCGTGAGTTCATGATATACCATCCACGGCCAGCATGCCCGTGTACCTCTTGGAGACCTGCTCCAGTTGAAGCGCTGGGCCGATGTCGCTCATCTACTCCTTCATCACCGCCTGCACTTCCGCAGGGGAGAGGGCTGTGCGATAGATGCGGAAATCGCTCAATAGGCCGTAGAATTGACGCGCGTTAGGCAGATAGTTAAACGGCAGACAGAATGGTTGGCTCAGGTTGGGCGCAAAACTCCCCAGCCCCTTGCCGCTGGCCTGCTCCACGCCGTTGACGTAACAAAAGTCTTTTTCAGTGTCGCACACGATCGTTACATGTTGCCACTGGCCGGCATCCAGGCGCACCGATCCCGGCCCGCTACTCTTCTTCCCGTCGGCATAAACGAATGTGTATCGGTTGGTCTTGTGTTCCTGTTGCATCATCATCCCGAAAACACCGCCTGCGGCGTAGCCAATGTTGCCAAAGATGTTCACCACATCGCAGATCTGGGCCGTCGCCGGGTTGACCCAGAAGGCGATCGAGAACGGCACGGCCAACCCCTCCAGGCTTGTCTCGCACTTCACAAAACTCCCAGCGAATTTCGGCGCGACGCGGCCCGCCACGTTCGTCCAGATCGCGCCATCCATCCAAGCGCCATCGAACGTGTTCCCCGACGAGTCCGCCGCAACGAATCCGTCTCCTTCGTTCAGCTTCCACCACGCGAACAGTGGCGCGTATCGAAACGTCTTTCGGGTTTCGGCAAGAAGGTTGGGCTTCTTCGCCCGGTCGCGGATGTTCTTCACTGTAACGGAATACTCGCCAAGCCCGGGGATTGGCGACGTGGTCAGGGTCACCCTCGTTCGGTCCGCGCTCAACGAAGCCGACGCCACCTTGATTCCCGGCTCGATCGTATAGTTCGCAGCCACCTCCGCCTCTTCCTGCCGCACGGGTTCGCTAAAGGTGACAACGACGCCACGTCCGGGCCGGTCTGGAGCGGTCACGGCGACAACGGTCGGCGCGGTTGTATCCACGGTCGTCGCCGTAATGACGCGGCTCGCGACCTCCGTTTCCCCATTCCCGGCCTTGGCCCGCAAAGTCGCCGAATAGGTTCCTACCTTTTCGTAGGTGTGAGTTGTCGTCACGTCTTTGGTTGTGCGGCCGTCGCCGAAATCCCATTCGTACGAAACGATCCTGCCTGCGTCGCTCGTGACCTGTGTCGCGTCGAAACGAACCGACAACGGCGCTTCGCCGCTGGGGGGATCGGCTTCAAAGGCCAGCG
>JBIJDW010000306.1:0-4169 GCA_044343885.1 Kiritimatiellia bacterium | reverse complement strand
GCCCGACGACATTCCGCCGATCATGTCGTATGCGGCCAAGTGGCTGAGTCACACGGTTGAGTTCAAGAAGACCTCGGTCACCTGCCCCGCTCAGGTCTCGCCGGAACTGGCGAAGGATCTGACCCGGTTGACCACCTCGGCCTTCCGCGCGATCGGCGGCTGGGGCTACGGGCGCGTCGATATCCGGCTCGACGAAAGCGGTGCCCCCTATGTGCTGGAAGTAAACTGCAACCCCTGCCTGGATTCGGATGTCTCCCTGGCGCGCTCCGCCGCAGCGGCCGGCATCTCCTATCCCGAACTGCTGCAGCACATCATCAACGCCGCGTTCGAACGCGAGCCGTTCGATGCCGATATCCCAATGCTGCCGGTCACGCCCGGACGCCGCATCAGCTGAGGCGACACCCATTCACTGATTTCACGTGGCTCGTCGCCCGACCCACGTCTGGATCCCCGCCAAGGTGTCCGCCCAGCGAGCGGGCGTGGTGCGGAGGTCGAGGAAGCGGTCGAACAGCTCGAAGAAGACGCTCCAGTAGGTCTCGATCAACAGCATCCGCTCCTGGAATTTGCCGATGGGGTCGATCTGCTCGCCCTTGGGCAGTTTGAGGCCGCGGATGCCGAAGTCGGCGTCAACCGTCGCCGACCACATCCGATCGCCTTCGGCGAGGACGAGCTTGGCCCGCTTGAGCTTTTTGCCGCAATAGAGCGCTGTGCCCGCCTCGCGGCTGTTGAGCGGCGTCCCCTTGCGCAAAACCGCCTCGTGCGCCCCTTCGCCTTCGCGAAAGAAGGTGAGCGGCCCTTCGAGCATCAGCCCGATCTGCTGTCCGCCGGACCGGCGGAGGATGCCGCCCTCGCTTTCCCAAAAATACCAGAGCCACGTCAGGAAATCCATCCCCAGCGTGGGCTCAGCCGCAGGCTCGGCCGCCGGGTCAGGTGAATAATTGACCGGTGAGAGGTCATTGGCGTTTACCCGCTTGCGCTTCAGGGCGGCGGTGTCGGCCGTGAGCAGGATGGGCATGACCCCCGTCGTCTCGCGGAAATAGGGCGAAAGCACGTCGATCTGTTTGTCGGACATCGCGGCGGCCAGCAGCAGGTCCTGCCGGAAGTCCACCACTACCGGCAACCCCGAGAGCGTCGGCGGCATGGTCGGCAGGAGTTGCTCCTGAATGCGCTGGCGGATCTCGGCCCGGACCGCTCGCGGCAGCTCGGTCGTCTCGCGGGCGCGAAGCTCGATCTCCTCCTCCAGCCGGCAATGCGCCCGCAGGAGCGACTCGGGAATCTTCCGCTCGGCCCGCATGTAGGTGGCGTGGAGATACCCCCCCATGACGCACGTCTCTTCCGTGAGGGTACGGTCGAGCAGATGACGCCCGCCGACCCAGCCGAAGATCGGCTCGGACGAAAGCGTCTCGATCGGCGGCGCGGCGTGGCGCGCAAACGCCGCCACGTCGGCCGGCCCGAAAGCCCGCGAAAGAGCGAACAACCGGAAACTCACGCTGCCCGTGTCAAAACCCATGTCAATGCATCTCCACGTCCACGCTGCCGATGCCGGAGCGGAGGTAGCTGAAACAGACGTCGGGATGGTCGGCGAGCAGCGACATCGGCACGCTGCTGTCGGGGATCCGCTTGCCGATCATTAGCGCCGAGAGGCGGATGCCGAAGGGATTGTCGTGGTGGCCGGGATGCCAGATCGAAACCCGCTCGGCCTTCCATGTCTCGACCGGACCGACCGTCGCCGCCCGTGTCGGCACCAGCGAGACGTTGCCGCCCCCCGAGGTCCGGGCGTTCTGGATGATCGTCACCGGATGGAGGTCGACCAGCCGGGTCTTCAAGGCGCGAAACTCTGCCGGAGTCGGCGGCGCGGCCTTGTATTTCCCGACGCGCTGGGGCGGATCGTTGAACGCCCAGTGCTTGGTTTCGCCCTGCCCGCCCTGCATCAGGACGCAGCGCGCCTGATCATAGCTGGCGCGATACGCCCGGAGGTCGCCGGTCGGAAAGTGCAGGTTCGCCTGGGGCATGCGCAGCGCCTTGTCAATCCGCCCGAAGCAGAGATCATGGTCGCACTTCGCGAACGAAAGCGGATGGGTCGGCGGCACGGTCACGCCATCCTGGACCCACTCGTCCATCCCCCAGAAATGGGCGTGCTTCAGGTTCAAGCCGAGCGCATTGACCATCTGCGCGACGATCGGGAGCTGCTCGGTCGGCCCAATCGGGCCGCAAATGCCAGCCGGATTGTCGGCGGTCGCCTGCTGCCACGCCGTGATGTATTCCAGCGCCTCGGCGGCGTAAAACTCCTGCGGCGTGTCGTAGATCCGCACGGTGAATCCGGGGCGCGAGAGCTGCACCAGATCCCGGACCTTCAGTTTGGCGGCATCGCGCAAGATTTCCGCGTCGAGCGTCGTGTAGTCCCACCATCCCGGTGCCAGTTTACTGATTGGGCGTGCCATAACCATTCTCCTTGAGCAGGTTGTTGAGCGGATCATCCTCCGGCCCGCAGAAACCCAGATGACTGTGCCGGAACCAGCCCTCTGCAAACGCGAATTTTCCCGAACGGACCCCGACCCTACGGCAGGTCTCCTTCATCTCGCTCAGGTATGAGTCCATCCCCTGGCTGACGTCGAGCCACTCTTTCTGGCTGCGATGGCAGGCGAGCATGTTCCACTTCGTGTCCATGACCGTCGTCACGTCCACGTAGTAATCGGGGATGACCGGCCGGCGCAGGGGATCGGTCAAACCATACGGAATCGAATGGTAGACCGTGACCGGCGCTTGATAGGCCGGCACGGGCGGCACGGTGACATGATTGGGGATGCCGCGGGTGAAGGCCGCAGAAACCGTGAGGCGGCAGGTGTTGCAGTGGTCTTCCATGTACTCGTTGGGCGACTGGGTGAGCACGATGTCGGGCCGAATGGCCCGCAGCCCCGCGCTGACCCGCGCCAACGACGGCTGATCGTAAAAGATCGCCAGATCGTCAAACAGCGGCTCGTGATGGACGGCGCCGATGAGCGCCGCCGCCTCGCGGGACTCCTGGAGGCGGATGCGGCTGATCGCCTCGCGGCTCAGGCGGTTGGTGCCGCAGCACCCGTTCGCCAGCGTCCAGATGTGGATCTCGGCGCCAGCGGCGCCCAGCCGCGCCAACGTGCCGCTCATCATCAGCTCCACATCATCCGGATGCGCCGCAACGGCCAGTACGATAGGTTTTTTCATGGGCTTCTCAAGACTCAACACCAAACGACCTCGTTACGGGGAAGTGTACCGATTAGGCCCCAAAGAGGCAAGCGTCTGATGATGAAGGCGGCAATTTTAATTTTAATTAAACCGTTCTCTACGGACGGGTCTTCCATCGTTCGGCCTTCTCTCGTTCCGGTGGCCCGGGCTAGGGGCTTAGGCAGGTTAACCGGCAACAACATTGAAATATCAGTTGCGAGGACCGACATTTCAATGTATAGTTGTTGGCATGATCAACAGGGATAAAGAGATTGCCATACTCATCGAGTTGACGAGGCGTCATCGTGTCGTGGGCATTGTGGGATCCCGGCAGGTGGGGAAGACCACGCTTGCCCGGATGCTATCGCAAGCATGGCCTGACAACGTGCATTTCTTCGATGCAGAAGATCCGGAGGATATCGCACGACTTTCAGATCCTATGCTCGCACTGAAGAACCTGCACGGGCTTGTCATTATCGACGAGATCCAGAGAATCCCGAACCTTTTTAGCACGCTGCGTGTGCTGGCGGATCGCGATCCGCTACCAGCCCGCTTCTTGGTGCTCGGCAGCGCCTCGCCCGAACTCCTGCGGCAAACTTCAGAAAGTCTGGCCGGACGCATTTTTTATCATGAAGTCGGCGGATTCGCCTTGTCCGAGGTTGGCGTGGAGCATCATGAGGAGTTGTGGTTTCGGGGCGGACTTCCGCGCTCCTATCTCGCGGCGACCGCCCAGGAAAGTCATGAATGGCGACAGGGATATGTCCGCACGTTTCTGGAAAAGGATCTGCCGCAACTGGGTTTTCACATAAGCGCCGAGACCCTGCGACGATTCTGGACCATGCTGGCTCATTACCATGGGCAGATTTGGAATGCTTCGGAGTTTGCCCGATCATTCGGCGTGGCGGATACCACGGTTCGTGGATATCTTGACCGGCTGACCTCCGCGCTTGTGGTGAACCAGTTGCTGC
>JBIJDW010000090.1:0-9586 GCA_044343885.1 Kiritimatiellia bacterium | reverse complement strand
ACCAACGCCTTTTCGGGCGAGGCCAGCAGGTACCGGGCTTCGCCCTCCCCGGCCCAATCGATTCCCGGAGCATAGCGACGCAAGGACAGGGGGCGGTAGGAGAAGACGCCGAACGGTGTTGTGAATCGCCGCTTTTCGCCAGCGGTCATGCAGGTTACCTCCGTGACGCGCTCCGGGATCAGACCGTGGATACTCAGCGCATAATCGAGACTGATGTACGAAGGTCCATAGATCAGGTTGGCTAGGACTTCACGGCTGACAAGCGTGCGGCGGTAACGTTCGCCGAACACATAGAGACCCTTGCGTACACGCACCAGACTGCCATCGGCCAGAAAGGCGCCGATCCGGTCGCGCGGCTTGGCGTAGCCGTTTAGACACGCCACCAGTTGCTGGTAGTCCAAGACTTCCGAGCGTACGCTGTCGCGAATATCCATGATGGTTTCCATCAGGGGGAAATATAGCTTATTGGTCGCAGAATGTCCACTATAAATGGACATAATGCGGGATTCGAGGTCCATGTTGGGAAATCCGGAAAATCGTCATTACCTTATGGAAGGACGAACGTTTCTGGTATACTGGATGCCACATGGATACTCGGACAGATAGCGATTTGATGGCGGCGTATGCGGATGCATGCGATGAAAACGCCTTTGCTGAGTTGGCGGCGCGCCACCAGCAAATGGTCTATCGCGTCTGTCTGCGTATGCTTCGGCACCATCAAGAGGCGGAAGACGCCACCCAGGCCGTGTTCCTCGTGCTGCTCAACAAGGCCAGCCGGTTGATGACCCGCAAGGGTGAATTCACCGGCTGGCTCTACGGCGTGGCGCGGAACGTCTGCCTGGAGGCTCTGCGAAAGCGGGCTAAGCGTCAGGAGGAAGCCATGCTGGATGAGACCGAGGAGCCTGTCGTTGAGGAATACCGCCCCGCTCATGAAGAGGTCCTGCCTTTTCTGGACGAGGAACTGGCTGGACTGACCGGCGTGCTGCGTCAGGCGGTGGTTTTGCGCTATCTGCAAAATCACAGCGAAGCCGAAGCCGCACAACGAGCCGGTTGCGCCGTGGGCACGCTTTCGATGAGGGCCAGCCGTGGCATCGAACGCCTGCGGCAACGCCTTGCCAAGCGCGGCGTCGCGCTCGGCGGCGCGGCCCTCGCCGGTCTGCTCACCTCCGAAGCCTCGGCAGCCGTACCGGAAACACTCCTTCCTTCCATACTGGCGACCGTGAAAACTGCCGTGGCGACAACCGCCACGGCCACGGGCGCTACAACAACAGCAGCAATGCTGGCGAAGGGAGCAATGAAGGCCATGTACCTAGCAAAAGTCAAGATGGTGGCGGCAATAGCCGCAGCCGTGATCGTGACAGGAACGGCGGTGCCGGTGGGTATCGCCGTGGCACAGGCGGCGAGCAAGGAGTCGAAGTTGGCTGGCGATTACCTGGTGATCGACCTGTCCGGCGGACCGGCGGTATCCAACTATCCGGTGGGTTATCTCAGCACCGTGCCGTCAGGCGGATGGACCGACGAGTACAAGACCACCAAGCTGGTGATGCGCAAGATCCCGGCTGGGACGTTCATCATGGGTTCGCCCACCAACGAACTGGGGCGCTACGACCACGAGACCCAGCACACGGTCACGCTCACAAAGGCGTTCTACCTCGGTGTTTTCGAGGTGACGCAGCGGCAGTGGGAGCTGGTGTTGGGGAACAAACCTAGTTACTTCACCAACGCGACGTGCTACGCGACGCGACCGGTGGAGCAGGTGAGTTACTACGACATCCGGGAGAGCACGAACAACCGCGCGATGAATAACATTAGACTTTACTGGCCGAGGACGAACGCGGTATACGCGGATTCGTTCATGGGCAAACTGCGTGGGAAGACGGGGCTGACGGGTTTCGACCTGCCAACGGAGTCGCAGTGGGAGTACGCCTGCCGTGCGGGGACTGACACGGCGCTGAACTCGGGGTATAACCTGACTAACCCGACAAACGACGCGCAGATGAATGTTGTTGGTCGGTACCAATACAACGGCCCGAACACGTACGGCCACGACCAAGGGGTTGCGACGAACAGCGGCACGGCGGCTGCGGGGACGTATCAGGCCAATGCGTGGGGGTTGTACGACATGCACGGCAACGTGTTCGAGGCGTGCCTGGACTGGTACGGACCCTATCCTGGGGCCGTGGCCGATCCGAAGGGTTCTGATGCGGAGTTGGTGTCGATGCGCGTGCTACGGGGCGGGAGTTGGTCCGGTCCCTACAACGCGCGCTTCGGCCGTTCGGCGCATCGCTCCTGGCTCCTGCCGGATTACCGGAACAACAACTATGGCTTTCGCGCCGCCATGACCCTGCCATAGCCGGGTACGGCTACCTCACCCCGGCCCTCTCTCCCAGGCGGGAGAGGGGAACGCGAGGCGACACGCGCAGTAGCGTAGTTGCCGCCTCGCCGAGCGCCCAGCTATCTCTCCAGCGCCGCCTCGCTCAGACGTCGGGTCTGGCCGATCAGGTATAACGGCAGGGATAGCAGGCGGAAGGGCCTGGTGTTGCCATCAACCGGGGGGGTGCGGGTATCGAGCAGCGAAGGCACGTCGCTGTTGAAGCGCAGGCCGAAGTCGCGGTTCTTCTCCGATAAGAAGAGATGCATGGACTTGAGCCTGCCTGTGGCGCCGGCTTTGACTTCGACCGGGATCACGCGCGGACCGTGCGCCAGCAGGTAGTCCACCTCCGCGCTGGAATTCGGTTTGTCGCGCATCCAGCAGTACAGCGACGGTTCCTCGTAAAAGGCCCCGCTCAGGAGCAGGTGCTGGCCAACCAACTGCTCGCAGACCGCACCGGCGTTGACCAGCATCGGATCTCCCGCTTTCTCGACATCCAGCACGCGAACCCCGCACGCGCGGCAAAGCAGTCCGACGTCGAGAAACAGCGCCTTGAACGTGCGGTCATCGGCCTCCGCCCCCAGCGGAACGCCGTTGCCGTGGCTGTGCCTGATCTTGTGCGCCACACGCGCCAGGCAGAGAAGCTCCAGCGCGGCGCCGAGATCCCGGGCTCGTTCTTCGTGATCCACATGGCTGAACATGAACTTGCGTCCGACCAGTTGCGGAAGCTTGACGAAGATCAAAAAAGATGCAACAAAATCCGAAAAATCGTCAGTACCTTATGGAAGGACGAACGTTTCTGGTATACTGGATGCCATGATGAATACTCGGACAGATAGCGATTTGATGGCGGCGTATGCGGATGCATGCGATGAGAACGCCTTCGCGGAGTTGGTGGCGCGCCACCAGCGGATGGTCTATCGCGTCTGTCTGCGTATGCTCCGGCACCATCAAGAGGCGGAAGACGCCACCCAGGCCGTGTTCCTCGTGCTGCTCAACAAGGCCAGCCGGCTCACCCGCACGGGTGAACTCACCGGTTGGCTCTACGGCGTGGCGCGGAACGTCTGCCTGGAGGCTCTGCGAAAGCGGGCTAGGCGTCAGGAGGAAGCCATGCTGGACGAGACCGAGGAGCCTGCCGTTGAGGAATACCGCCCCGCTCATGAAGAGGTCATGCCTTTTCTGGACGAGGAACTGGCTGGACTGACCGGCGTGCTGCGTCAGGCGGTGGTATTGCGCTATCTGCAAGGGTATGATCAGGCCGAAGCCGCGCGACAGGCGGGTTGTTCCAAGGGAACGCTCGCCTCCCGCGCCAGCCGGGGCATCGAACGCCTTCGGCAACGCCTGGCCAAGCGCGGCGTCACTCTCGGCGGCGCGGCTTTGGCTGGCCTGCTCACCTCCGAAGCCTCGGCAGCCGTGCCAGAAACACTCCTTCCTTCCATATTGGCGACCGTGAAAACTGTTGCGGCTGGTGCCGCAACCACGGGCGCCACATCCGCAGCAGCAATGCTGGCGAAGGGAGCGATGAAGGCCATGTTCATAGCGAAAATGAAGGCGGCGGCGGCGGTGGTGGCGGCGGCAATCGCCGTGGGCGGGGCGGCGGGGCTGGCACAGCAGCTCGCGATCCAGTCGTTCGACGGGACGGGGCGGCTGACCTTTAACGAGGTCTCGACGGCGGAGACGTACCGCGTGGAGTGGGCGCCGTCGCCGGGCGGGCCGTGGACGAATTTCACGGCTGCGGCGCTGGCGGTGGACGAGATCGTGGCGAAGGGCTCGGGGATCGTGACCTGCTCGGTGCCGATGACCGGCTCGGTGCAGATGTACTACCGGGTGGTGGCGACGGTGACGAACGCGACGCCGCCGCAACCGGAGGGCATCTACCTAGTTGTGGACCTCTCGGGCGGGCCGTCGGCGCCGAACTACCCGGTGACGTACCTGGACGCGGTGCCGCCGGGCGGGTGGACGGACGAGCACAAGACCACGAAACTGGTGCTGCGCCGCATCCCCGCGACGACGCCGAACTTCACGATGGGCAGCCCCTCGGACGAACTGGGCCGCTGGAGCGCCGAGACGCAGCACCAGGTGACGCTGACCTCGGACTTCTACATCGGGGTCTTCGAGGTGACGCAGCGACAGTGGGAGCTGGTGATGGGGAACAAGCCGAGCTGGTTCACCAACGAGACGTGCTACGCAACGCGTCCGGTGGAGAGAGTGAGCTACTACAACATCCGGGAGAACCCGGCCAATGTCGACGACCCGGCGGTGGACTGGCCGGCGAACAGCGCGGTGAGCGCGACCTCGTTCATGGGCAGGCTGCGGACGACGACGGGGCTTGCGGGCTTCGACCTGCCGACGGAGTCGCAGTGGGAGTACGCCTGCCGGGCGGGGACGACGACGGCGCTGAACTCGGGGTACAACCTGACGGCGATCGTGCAGGATGCGCGGATGGACGAGGTCGGACGGTATATGTTCAACGGCCCGAACACGTACGGCCAGACCCAAGGGGTTGCGACGAACGGCGGCACGGCGGCGGTTGGGTCGTACCTGGCCAATGCGTGGGGGCTGTACGACATGCACGGGAACGTGTGGGAGTGGTGCCTGGACTGGCATGGCGATTATCCTGGCACGGTGAGCGATCCGAAGGGGCCAACATCTGGGCAATATGGGTCGTACCGCGTCATGCGTGGCGGCGGTTGGTCCCTTGAAGCGAGAGCCTGCCGCTCCGCTAGTCGCGACGGCCTCTACCCGGACCGCAATCGCAGCTTCGGCGGTTTTCGGGTCTGCTGCGCCCCCCCAGGTCAGCCGTGAGTTAAAGCAAGACACGGGAAGCGCCTGGCGCGGCGATCCTCCGTCGCGCTTCGCGCTATGGAGGACAAGTCGGTCGGGCCGTCCCCCGCGGCGTGCCGAGCCGTATCGCGGAGCGCGAAGGCGGGGACGCGGGGGGTGAGTTGGAGCGAAAGGCCGAACGGGCGACGATGCGCCAGCCTGAGTGCAGGGGACGGGGGAAGGGTGTGCGATGGAGACTGGCGCGAAGCCCCAGCGTTATTTTCGCGGGAAGCCGTCAAGGGACGGTCCTTCCAGCAGATTACCGGTATAGATGGATACTGCTCGCGTGTTTCGCTATCTCTCCAGCGCCCCGTCGCACAGACGGCGGGCCTGGCCGATCAGGTATAACGGCAGGGATAGCAGGCGGAAGGGCCTGGTGTTGCCATCCACCTGGGGCGTTTGTGTGTCGAGAAGCGAAGGCCTGTCGCTGTTGAAACGCAGGCCGAAGTCGCGGTTCTTCTCCGACAGGAAGAGATGCATGGACTTGAGCCTGCCTGTGGCGCCGGCTTTGACTTCGACCGGAATCACGTGCGGACCGTGCGCCAGCAGGTAGTCCACCTCCGCGCTGGAATTCGGTTTGTCGCGCATCCAGCAGTACAGTGACGGTTCCTCGTAAAAGGCCCCGCTCAGCAACAGGCAAAGGAGTAGCCGTTCGGGGGCGGAACCAGTATTCGATCCCTCGCCCGCCCCGCCTCACGCAAACGCAGTCAGAAAGCGGGCGGCGGGGATGACCCGGATGCCGGTGGCTTTGTCCACATAGTCATCGGTTCCGGTGAGGCTGACCATGTAGCGATGGCTCTTGATTCCCAGTAATACAAATGTGACATTGGATTCACATTTATCCATTACGACAAAGATGGGGCTGGGTACAGAGAAACAGACGCCTAGGGAGGAAGATGCCACGGCGTCGCGGAAGATTCCGTGTCTTACGGAACCCAACCCGGAAAAGGCGGTCCCGGTTTCGATTTCGATCAGGAGCAGCCCCGACACGGCGGTGGAGGCGCCGATTTTGAAGACAGGTGCTACACTCCTTTTGTGCTACTATCCTTTCTGTCTCCGGTTGGTCCGGACGGGTCGGTCTTCTCAGATTTCCAGCGGTTGATCCTTGAGAAGAACCTTGGCCAGATTCAAGAAGGGCGGCATGACGAACGACTGGGTGCGGGTGACGCCGTTTCGGCGGCGGGTGTATGAAGCTCTGCTGGAGGTTCCGGCCGGGCGGGTAACCACTTACGGACAACTCGCGGCACGGATCGGCTGCGCCTCGCCGCGTGCCGTAGGGCAGGCGCTCGGCGAGAACCCCTTCGCGCCGGTCGTCCCGTGTCACCGCGTGATCGCCGGCGACCTGAGGCCCGGCGGCTTCAGCCACGCCGTGGCCGGTGCACCGCTCCGCCGCAAACTGCGGCTGCTCAGCCGCGAAGGGGTCCATTTCGACACGGCCGGAAAACTGGCGGACCCCGCGCGCCTCTGGCGCTGGATCGGCTCACCATCAGAGCCGAAACCCGATTCACGTCATTCCGGTTCTGACCGGATGTGAACGCCCGTCCCGCGCGCAGAAGACTGCACCGCGTGCCACTGCTTCCCTGAACGTGTGCGTCTCTGCGGGCCGCCGCAACACCGTCGGACTTCCCGGCACGCTTCGCGTCTTCCTGAACCCCGCCCCCGGGTTTACGCCTCCCATTCGACCGTTTTGCGGGAGGTCTTGCGTTCGGCATGCTCCCGCTTGTCGTCGAGCATCCGCGCCTTTTGCCGCCGGGAGCGCCGCCGCTTCTGACGGCGGATCTTTTCGGCGGCCTGCTGGCGGACGGAGCGTTCGCCAGCGGTTCGCTCCAGAATGCGCTCGGCGAGCAGGCGGCGGGCGAGCCAGCGGTTGACCTCGCGCGAGCGGGTGGCCTGGCATTTGACGACCGTCTGCGTCGGCGGATGGCGCAGCACCACCGCCGACGACGTCTTGTTCATTTTCTGCCCGCCCGCGCCCGATCCCACCACAAAACGCTCGTCGAGATCGGCCTCGTCCACGCCCGCACGCGCGAGCGTCTCCTTAATTCGCGCCAGCGACTGCGTTTTCAGATACGGCGAGTCCATGGTTCCTTTACCCCAGTGGCGGCGGCTTGGGCAGTCCGCGCGTGCAGGCGAGGGACTTTTCCAGGTCGGCGGCGCCGAACTCGTAATCCTCCAGCTTGCCTTCGAGAAAGGATTGATAGCCCGACAGATCGAGGATGCCGTGTCCCGAGAGGTTGAAGAGGATCGTTCGCTCGACCCCCTCCTCCTTGGCGCGGAGCGCCTCGCGTATCGCGGAGGCAATGGCATGCGAACTCTCCGGCGCGGGGATCAACCCCTCGGTGTTGGCGAACTGGATGGCGGCGCGGAAGCATTCGTTCTGCGGCAGCGCCACCGCCTCGATCATTCCCAGGCGACGCATGTGCGAGACCATCGGGGCCATGCCGTGATAGCGCAGGCCGCCAGCATGGATCGCGGCGGGCTGGTATTCGTGACCCAGTGAATACATCGGCAGCAGGGGGGTCATCATCGCCACGTCGCCCGAGTCGTACATGAACTCGCCCTTGGTGAGCTTGGGACACGCCGTGGGCTCGGCGGCGATCACCCGCAGGTTGGGCCGCGAGCCGTCAATCTTGTCGGCCAGGAACGGGAAAGCGATGCCGGCGAGATTCGACCCGCCGCCCGCGCAGCCGATGATGACGTCGGGGTAAACGCCGATCTTGCGGAACTGCGCCCGCGCTTCGAGTCCGATCACCGTCTGATGCAGCAACACATGGTTGAGGACCGAACCGAGGGTGTACTTGGTGTCCTTCCCCGTGACGGCGTCTTCGATCGCCTCGGAGATGGCGATGCCGAGTGATCCCGGCGTGTCGGGCCATTTCGCCAGCACGTCGCGGCCGGCTTGGGTCAGGGTGGAGGGCGACGAGACGCACTCGCCCCCCCATGTCTGCATCATGAGCTTGCGGAACGGCTTTTGCTCAAAGCTCACCTTTACCATGTAGACCCGCAAGGGCAGCCCCATCACCTGGCACGCCTGGGAGAGCGCCGAACCCCACTGCCCGGCGCCGGTCTCGGTGGTGAGCCGCTTCGTGCCGAACACCTTGTTGTAGTAGGCCTGCGCCACGGCGGTGTTGGACTTGTGCGAACCGGATGGCGACCCCGACTCGTCCTTGAAGTAGATCTTCGCCGGCGTCTGCAGCAACCGCTCCAGGTTCCGCGCGCGGCGCAAGACGGTCGGACGCCAGAGGTAGAGTTGTTCGCGCACCGGCTCGGGGATCGGAATCCACCGTTCGGTCGAGACCTCCTGCTCCACCAGATTTTCAGGGAAGATGGCGGTCAATGCCTCCGGCCTGACCACATGGCCGTCCTTGTCGATCGGCGGCAGCATCGGCTTGGGAAAGTCGGCCGCGAGGTTGTACCAGGCCTTGGGCATCTCATCCTGCGAAAGCACAACCCGGATCACATCACTCATGGTGCTACTCCTCTGTCTCGCACGGAACCGCCCGTACATTCAGGCCAGTTTATCTCAAGGGGCGCCGCTTCTTCAAGGAGAAACGACTTGCCGAAGTGTTGCCGAAGTGCGGCGGCGTGTGGTATGGTGGGGATCTATCGGATGCGAAGGACGAGGCCGGGAGATGCGACATGAGCGAATGGACCGATGATTTTAGGCAGGCGGTCGTCCCCGTCGGCGGGGTGCGGCTGTACTGGCTGGGGCAGGCGGGATTTGCCTTTCGGACGCCGGCGGGGCGGCGGATCTTTCTGGATCCGTACCTGTCCGATGCGTGCGAGCGGCTGCACGGGTTCAAACGCCTGTCGCTTCCGGCGCTGCGTCCGGAGGAGGTCGAGGCGGACTGGGTGGTGCTGACGCACGAGCACACGGATCATCTCGATCCGGACGCCATTCCCGTGATCGCGCGAAACAATCCCGCCTGCCGCTTTGCCGCTCCCGCCGGTTGTCTGGCCGGCTTGGAAGCCGCTGGCGTGCCTGCGGCGCGGCGCGTCCTGCTGGAATCGAACCGCCGCCACGATCTGGGGGATCTCGTGGTGCACACCGTGCCGGCCGATCACGGCGACTTGGCGCCGAGCGCCGTGGCGCTGGTTCTCGATTTCGGCGGTGTCCGCGTGATGGCCACGGGTGACACGTCGTGGCGGCCGGTCCTGTTCAAGCCGCTTTACGACTTGAACCCCGACGTGGTGCTGCCAGCGATCAACGGCGTGTTCGGCAACATGAACCACGTGGACGCGGCCCGGCTGGTATCCGAGGCGAAGCCCCGCATCGCGATTCCGTGTCATTTCTGGACGCTGGCCGAGCAGGGCGGGGGCGATCCCGCCGGCTTCATCCATGCGTGTGCAACGATGTGCCCCGACGTGAAGGCCATGCTGGTGCGACCCGGC
>JBIJDW010000383.1:0-3302 GCA_044343885.1 Kiritimatiellia bacterium | reverse complement strand
GTAGTATTCAGAAGCCAGTATTCAGTATTCAGAATAGGAGAATCGGAACCATGAGTGACATGAAGAACAAACGGGTTTTGGTGACCGGCTCGGGAACCGGGCTGGGACGCGGCATTGCGTTGGAATTCGCCCGGCGCGGCGCGATTCTGGCGGTGCACTATTCGCAGAGTTCGGCGGGTGCCGATGCGACGGTCAAGGAGATCGTGGCCGCAGGCGGAAAAGCGGCTGCGTTCAAGGCCGATTTCAAAGAAGTCGCCCCGTTGCAGGCCATGGCCCGCGAGGCCGTCGCCTTTCTCGGCGGACTGGATGTGCTGGTCAACAACGCCGGCATCACCATGAATCGGGCATTCGAGAAGACCACGGTTGAACAGTTCGACACGCTGTATGCGGTGAATGTGCGCGCACCGTATTTCATGAGTCAGGCGGTGTTGCCCGATCTGGAGAAAAGCCATGGGGTGATCATCAACATCGCCTCGATTCATGCGTTTCAGGCGTTTATCGAGCACACGGTCTACGCCAGCACCCGCGGCGCGATCGTGACCTTGACGCGCAATCTCGCTGTGGAACTGGCTCCGCGCGGCATCCGGGTGGTGGGTCTCGCGCCGGGTGCAGTACCGATCCCCAGCCACTTCAAGGGCCTGTCGGAAGCGGACATGGAACAGGCGATCAAGGAATTCGGTAAGAGCATTCCCTGCGGGTTTGCGGGCACGCCGCGCGACGTCGGCAATATCGCGGTGTTTCTGGCGTCGGACGAATCGCGGTACATCGTCGGCCAGACGCTGGTGGCGGACGGCGGAACGACGTCGTGGATGCATTTCAGCGAGGACTTCAAGCAGCCCATGACCGCCCAGTTCGGTCAGGGGTATGTGCCGGGCGTGTAGAAGGAAAACCCTTCCGATAGAACAATGCACAGGAACCACCATGAACCGGTTGCATGACAATCTGACTCGTGCCGGCAAACATCCGATTTGTGCAACATTTGCCGATGGTGCCCGGTTGCTGGTACTTCCTGAACACGGGCGTCTGCTCGGCCTCTACCCGGATGATGCGGACGAAAACTTCCTCTGGACGAATCCCGCGCTGGGCGATGAGGCTTCGGCCCGGGCCTATTTCGCCCGCCCTGGATGGTCCAATCCCGGCGGCGACCGCACCTGGCTCGCGCCCGAAATCGAACTGTTCATCGGCGATGTGGATCGGGTTTTCGAAACCTATGCCGTGCAGTCCGCGCTCGATCCCGGCCATTGGAAGGTGGTGGCGGCCACCGCCGCAGCAGTCAGCCTAGTCAACGAAACCCGTGTGCACCTCCATCGGCAGAACCGGGACGTCGGGGTGCGCCTGACCAAGACCTACAGCGTGGCACCCAACCCGTTGCGGGATGTGGCCGGGTTGCAGGTTGCCGGCTATACGCTAGCCACCACCCTGGAGGTGGAGTCGCAACCGGGCGTGCCGACTCGCCTCGGCATCTGGAACCTGCTGCAACTGCCGCAGCCCGGCACGATGTGGATCCCGACCCGTGCACCGGCCCGGCCCCACGTCGTCTTTGGCGCGCCGGCCGCAGGCGAGCTCACGGTGACGCCTGGCCTCGTGCGCTGGAACATGGCGCCTCCCGGCGGCGATGCCAAGATCAGCCTCAAGCCGCAGCCGTTGACGGGGCGGGTCGGCTACCTCCGCGCGTCGCACGACCCGCGACACACGACCCGCGACCCGCGACACACGACCCGCGACCCGCGACACACGACACACGAAACGTGTGACCTCGTGGTGCGCGAGTTCTCGGTGGGTGCTGAGCGCGACTATGTGGACGCCTTATGGGCGCCGCCTCACGAGGCCGGATGGGCCTTTCAGGCTTGCTGCGTGCGCAACGGCGCCGAGTGCTTCAATGAACTGGAGTATCATGCCCCGGCCGTAGCGGCCCGATCCGGCGAAGCAGTCATCCGCGACGAATCGCGTGTCTGGGCTTTTCGCGGCCCGAAGGAATCGGTCGCCCTGGCCGCACGGCAGTTGCTGGGCGACGACGGGATTGCCTGATCCCTCACGGCGCCCGGTCACCGGGTCATCGTGTTCTTCTTCTTTCCAACCGGCTGGAACTTGCGCCGATAGTCGCCGGGCTTGCAGCCTGCGATGTCGTGAAAGACCTTGTAAAAGCGGGTAGTGGATGTGAATCCGCAGGCTTCCATTACGTCGAGAACCCCCCGGTCCGTGGTCGCCAGAAGTCGCTGGGCGTGGGAGACACGTTGCCGCGTGATGTATTCCAGCATAGTCATTCCCATGCTGGCCCGGAAGAGGCGCATGGCATAGGCCCGCGTCAAGCCGGCGTCCTTGGCAACTTCCGGAATCCGCAGGCGGCCATGGCAGCGCCTAGCGATGATTTCCACCATTCGCTCCAGTCGTCCGGCACCGGGAGCGCGAGGTGCCAGAGCAGGCGAAGCGCGGCGATCCAGTGCCATGCGCCGCAGACGGGCCTCCGCTTCCAGCATGACGATCCGATCCGCTTCGATCGACTGGCTTCTGATGAGGCGCTTCCAGTGTTTCATCAGGTTCAGGTCTGAGCAGGGGGTTTGGGAGGGATCGTCCACCAGCACCTGAAAATCGACCAACTGCTGAATGAGCCAGGACGGAAGGCCCCATTGCAGCACCAGCGGCATCGGAATCCGCAGGACATGCGCGATGGCATGCGGCTCGGCCTTCAGAGCATGATGGGGCATGGCACCCCAAAAGACCGTCAGCCGGAGCGGCGGAAGCTTGAGTCTCCTGCCGCCGAAGAGCATGGTGGTGGAGCCATACTCATAGATGATGAACTCGACTTCCGTGTGCTGGTGGACCTCGACTGCGGATCGCGGGTTGTTGGAAACGGATATGGGCGGGCCCATTGTGGCTGTGAGGCCGATGGGTGTCGTGGCTGCGTGGCTCGTGTAGAACTCGTTCATGAAATCAGCGTTTTTCCGGTTGGCAAGAGCACAAAATGATAAAACAAATGTATCAATTAGGTCAAGACGCGCATATAGTCGCTTGATAAGATAGCCTGAAATCGAAAGAGGAGGACTCATGAAAGGCTGCACAGGGAAGCTCAAAAAACGCGTGAAGAACGGCGAAATGTTGTTGGTCGGGTGCATCATGGATAGCCGCTCGGGCGCGGTGGTCGAGGCGTATCATGAGTGCGGCTATGACCTGGTGATGATTGACCGCGAGCATACGGCGCTGAACAGCGAGACCATTCTGGAGCACATCCGGCTTTGCCGGGCGCTGGAGCAGCCGGTGATGATGCGCGTCGCCGATCCTTCTTATCATGAGTTCGGGCGCTT
>JBIJDW010000305.1:0-4176 GCA_044343885.1 Kiritimatiellia bacterium | reverse complement strand
AAAGGAGCCTGATCCCGATGAGCTGCCCGCGACGGCCATCGTCATCCCGATCTACAACGAGGATGTGAGCCGCGTCTACGAAGGGGTGCGCATGATCTATCTGGATCTGGTGCGCGCGGGCTATGCCGAACGATTCGACTTTTTTATTCTCAGCGACTCCAACAATCCGAACAAGTGGATCGAAGAGGAGGTGGCTTGGATTGATCTGTGCAAGCAGGTCAAGGGTTTTGGCCGCATCTTTTACCGCAAGCGCATGGTCAACCTCAACCGCAAGAGCGGAAATGTCAGTGACTTCCTTCGGCGCTGGGGGCGGAAGTATCGCTACATGGTGGTGCTGGATGCCGATAGCCTCATGAAAGCGGAGACGCTCGCACGGATGGTCCAACTGATGGAACTGAACCCACGGGCTGGAATCATCCAGACCGTGCCCTCGCCGATCCAGGCCCAGACGTTCTTCGCCCGGTTGATGCAGTTCGCCGGGACCCTGTACGGGCCGATCTTCCAAGCGGGCCTGAACTACTGGCAGGCAGCCTGCGGCAATTTCTGGGGGCATAACGCCATTATCCGCTGCGCACCCTTCATGGAGCACTGTTCGCTGCCGACGCTGACGGGCGGGGCGGGAAACGCCCGGTTCATGAGCCATGACTATGTGGAGGCAGCGTTGATGCGGCGCGCCAATTTCGAGGTCTGGATGGCCTATGAACTGGGAGGCAGCTACGAAAATCTTCCGCCCACGCCGCTGGATCATGCCTGCCGGGACCGCCGGTGGTGCCGGGGAAACCTGCAGCATGCGTGGATGCTGACCGCGCAGGGACTCAATCCCGTCAATCGGCTCCACCTGTTGATGGGCATTCTGTCCTATGCCGCTTCCCCGCTCTGGCTGCTGTTCCTGGTGCTCGGGACGCTGCAGGGCTGGTTTGAAGCCACGTTCGGCCCGGGTCCGCGCTTCGATTCCGATGTGGGTCTATCGTCCTTTCTTGATATCGGCGGTGGTCGGCTGGCCTTGTTGCTGTTTGCGATCGCGGTGACCCTGCTGACCCTGCCAAAGGTGCTGGCGGTGCTGCTGGTGCTTCGCGACCGGAAGCGCCGGAGGGAGTTTGGCGGCGGTGTGCGCGTGGTGATCGGGTGCGTGCTGGAACATGCGCTATCGGTATTACTGGCACCGGTGCAGATGATCTTCAACTCGCGTTTTGTGGTGGAGATCCTGATGGGGCGGGATGTGCCGTGGAATCCTCAGCAACGAGACGCGGAGGGCGGGGTGGACTGGGAAGGCATCATCAAGGCCTACACGCCGCATACGGTGATCGGGATCGTATGGGCCATTCTCGCGTGGCGGCTCAGCCCGACCCTTTTCTGGTGGCTCAGCCCGGTGACGTTCGGCTTGATGGTTTCCATTCCCTTGTGCGTGGTGCTCAGCATGCCCGGGTTAGGCCGGCGGTTGCGGGCGCTCTCGCTCTTCGTCATCCCGGCAGAAACCAATCCGCCGTCGGTGGTTTCGCATCTGGAAAAGAATCTGGAGAGCATCCATCATCGGCTGACGCCGTCGCCCTGGCTGGGCGAGCAATACGGAATGACGCAGGTGGTGATCGATCCTTACATCAATGCCGCGCACTGCTCCCTGTTGCGCGACAAGCAAGCGCCGGGCGCGGCTGCGCACAAGCATCTGCAGGAACTGGCCGACACGCTGCTGGCGAAGGGGCCAGCGGCGCTGAATCGCAAGGAGCAAATGGTATTGCTGAGGAACGCCCAGGCCGTCACCGATCTTCACGAGCGCGTCTGGTGCCTGCCGGAAGCGAAGCTGTCGCACTGGTGGCGCATGGCCATGCGCGACTACAACACGCTCCAGGATCGCCCCTTGACCGCCCTCTATCGGTGAGTCCTGCCCCTACTTCTTCAGACGCATCAGGTCTTCGTTGTTCCGGTCGCCCGGCTCCTCAAAGTCGCGTGTGAGGACGGCGTTCTTCGGCATGCCGACGTTCTCGGGCATGGCCTGCTCGGCATCGACGATGCCGACGGTGACGAAGATGACGATTTCCTTCTGATCCTTGGAGCGGCTCTTCCAGCCGAAGAGGCGCGGGCCGATCCACGGAATATCGCGCAGCAGCGGGATGCCGTTGTCGGTGTTATTTTCCGAGCTCCGCGTAAATCCACCGATCACGGCGGTCGTGCCGTCTAGCATGGAGAACATGGTGGTGACTTTTTTGATGCTGACGATCGGGTACAGGGTCTGGTCTGTGGCGGTCCCAACCTTGTAATAACCATCCTTGTCCTTGCCTTGGGTTAAATCCAGTTGACTGATGGAGGGTTCGATTTTGACGGTGATCACGCCCGAGCTGCTGACGCGGGGTGTCACCTTCAAGAGCACGCCGTAGCTGAAAAACGCTTCGCCCGCGCAAAATCCGCTCCCCGCCGTGCCGGGAATAATCTGGAGCTGTGTGGTGATCGTCTTGTCGACCCCGGCAGCGGAAGTCGTGGTCTGGGATTTCACATCGACGTAGGGAAATTTGGTGGTCATGTCGACGACGGCCGTCTCCTCGTTGGCCACGATGATCTTGGGATTGGAGATCAGGGACACGCCGTCCACGCCCTCAAACGCATCGATCACCCATTTGAATTGGGTACTGGTCAACGCCCCCCAATGATTGAAGAACTTGTCGAGATTGATCGGCTTCCCCTCTGTATTCAAGTTAGGGTCGGGGTCCCCCGACGACCTAGTTGCATCTGCCTTGGCATACTTACCTGGGTTGAGAGTGAAGCCAATCTTGTCAGTATCCATAAACGTCTGCCACTTGACACCGACCTTCTTGCTGGCTGCGGCGGAGAGCTCGACGAAGCGGGTCTCGATGTAAACCTGACCGCGCGGCCTGTCGAGGATTTCGGCGATCCGCTTGACCTCGGGAATCCGGCTGGAGGGGGCCTGGACGAGGATGGCGTTGCCGTCGGGGAAGGGGGTGGCCGTGCCGGTTTTCTCCAGCATGGTGTTGATCAGCTCGGCCATCTTGTCAACCTTGGCGTAGCGGAGCTGGATCGTTTCGGTCACGCGGGGTTCCTGACCGGCCACGCCCGATTCGACAATGTAGATGCCGGAGCCGGCGGGCTTTTCAATGAGCAGAAGTTCGCAGCGGCCGAGGATCGATTCAAAGGCGGGTTTCCATCCGACGTTCTTGAGGCTGACGCTGACGGTGCCGCTCAGGTTGGTGGTGGCGGCAATGATGTTGGCACCCGAAAGCTGCGAGAAGAGCTTGATCACTTCGGACATGGGCAGGTTTTCAAAGCGCACGCTGATCAGACCGTCCGCCGTTTCGGTCAGGCCGACGGGCAGATCGTCCGATGCGGCCACCAGCGTGACGGGGGCGACGGCCGGCTTTTTGGCCGGTGCTGCATCCGTGACGGCAGGGACCGGCGCGGCAGGATCCACGATTGCCGCCGGGGCTGAAATCGCGGTTGGAGTCGGTTTTTTCAGGAGCGGCTCGCTGGGCGCGCCCGCATTCTGGGAACGGACAACCGTCGACATCATGACGGCCGCAACAGCACACGTGAGCAGGATTATACGTTTCATGGGTTCAGTTCTCCGGGTTTGTTTTTAGACAGTTGGACAGTTGCAGGATGGCAGGGGCCTACCGTTCAATCACATATCGTTCATTCCGTGTCTCTTGGGGGTGGTGGAAACCGTTTGTTGTCGCCGAGGCGCCGCGCTTCGGCGGGGATCAATTCGACACCGGCGGCGGTGATGCGGCCGACGCGCCAGGAGCAAGCGAACTGGGATGTGCTGGCCGAGACGGTCTGACCGATCGCGAGCAGGCGGTTGTTGAGCAGGGCAAAGTAGACCTCCTTGCCTTCGGGATCTACGCTGCGTCCGACGACCGGTTTGATCTGACGTGCGGCGGCGGCCCAGTCGGCCGGGCCCGGATCGGGAAGCCGGACGGGCGGCTTTCCGGGCGTGGGCACCGACTCGATCCGGGGCGCTGTGGAGGTCACGACCGGCGGATTGGGATCGAAGCCCGGCGGCCAGAACGGATCACGAACGATGGGAGTCAGGGCGGCGGGCGCGTCAGGGGTCTTCTTCTCATCCGCCGAGACACCCGCGACCGATTGGATCGCCCGGGCGGTCCCGGCCGTCTTCGCCGTGGTGTCTGGTTTCTTCAGGGCGTCTTGGGCGCGAACCGGGCCGACGAA
>JBIJDW010000046.1:0-12907 GCA_044343885.1 Kiritimatiellia bacterium | reverse complement strand
TGATTGGCAAAAGCGTCAGATAGTCGTTACAATACGGGTCTTGGATGCACGAAAGAGGTTACAATGTCAGGAAAACCCTTCCAGTCAAAATTATTGCCTTTTGAGGACGAGATCTTCACTAGGCTTGATGCGGGCGGGACGTACCGGCAGGTGGCTGATGACCTGAATCGGATTCACGGCCTTGCGATCACGCATAATGCGGTGTTCTCGTTCGCCAAAAGCCGACGCAAGCGGCGCGGCGTCCGTATGTTTTATGAGGGACTCTCCTCTGATATCCGCAGCCAACTCCTGAAACAAGTCGCCGCCGTTTGGACACACGATTCAACCGCCCTCGAGGGAAACACGCTGACCTTGGGCGAAACCGTCAAGGTGCTCGAACTGGGCCTCACCATCAGCGGCAAGCCCCTCCGCGAGCATCAGGAGGTCTACGGCCACGCCCGTGCGATCGACCTCGTATACGGCATGATCCTGCAGCCGGAGGTCACGCAGGAGGATTTGTTCGCCCTGCACCGCGCGGTGATGGCTCCCTCGCCTCTAGACGTTCAGAATCCCGTCGGTGACTGGAAACAATCCTACAATGGAACCACCGGCGTCGCGAACGGGCAGGTTGTCTTCATGGAGTACGCCGACCCGATGGACGTGCCTCAGCTCATGAAGCGCTGGCTCGTGGAGTTCAACGAGACGCTGGATCAGACGCGGCGCCCGGCGGATGCCATCGGTGCGTATATCCGGGCGCACATGAGTTTCGTGCGCATACACCCGTTTTTTGATGGTAATGGGCGTGTGGCGCGACTGGTTGCCAACATTCCTGTGCTGCGCGGCGGCCATCCGCCGATGATCGTCCCGAACGAGAGGCGCAGTGATTACATCGACCTACTTTGGGAGTACCAGTACGCGGTCGGCAAGATACGACCCGACGCCCCACTCATGCCGCCGCACCCCGCCATCGAGCGCTTTAAGGCGCTGCTGGACGAGGAATGGCAGCGCACCCTCACCCACGTCGCGACGGCCCGCAAACGGGAGGCCGAACGGCAAGAGGGAGTGAAGAGAAACGCTGAAAGCTGAAATAAACGCACAACGTTCACCCACATCCCCACACACCCACACACATCCCCCACAACCCCGGAAGCGCCTAAAAGAATAGCTTAGGCGCTTCTGTCGCCTTGACAATGGCAATCTTTGAGGCTAATATTTGACCCCAAAAGGCACTTTTGCGGCTAGACAACAACCCCAAGATGGTTTTCCAGTTATGATTGAACAAGAACTTCAGCGCAAGTTTTTTGACTTCCGGGAAATAGACGCCCCGACCTGCATTCCACGGGAGAGTGTGCTGCACCTCGTGGATCGCATGGTTTCCACCGTCATCGGCGCCCGTAGATCTGGCAAAAGTTTCCGCGTCCTGCAAGCCGCTCAAGAATTGATAGAACAAGGGTTTATCAAAACGTGGAAACAGGTTTGTGTGGTTGATTTTGACAATCCGATTCTTGCCAACATGAACGCCAGGGAATTGATTCAAATCCAAAAGACGTTCTTGAAGATCAACCCGGACTTTGGCCTCAAGACGGCTTTAGTGTTCATTTTCGATGAGATCCACCGTATCCCGGGCTGGGAAGAATACGTCATAGACCTGTCCCGTAACCCGCACTGGAAAGTTATTGTGACGGGGTCTTCGTCTAAGATGCTCAAGGATGACATCGCGACCTCCTTGCGCGGCAAAGCGGTGTCGTCAAGCGTGTATCCGCTGTCGTTCCCGGAATATCTTCGCTTTAATGACTTTCATGAAACCCCGGATTCCACCAAGGGGCAGGCTGCGGTGCGGGCGTTGTTCGATGCGTATCTGAAGTGGGGCGGTTATCCGGCGCTGCCTCGCGCGCCGGAATATTCGAGGGAAACGTTGCTGCGGGAATATTTCGATACGATGATTCTCAAGGACATCGTGCAGCGGTTTAATGTCAGCAAACCCCAGCAATGTACGCAACTCTTCAACTATCTGCTTTCGATGATCGGTCGGCCATACACGCTTAAGAGCGCCTATGAGTTCCTGAAGCAGAGTGGATATGCCACCAGCAGGGATGCCGTTCGTCAATATGTCGCATGGGCCGAGGATGCCTGGTTGCTATTCACCGTGCCCATTCACTCCCATTCACAGAAGGAATTGGAACGTAACTATCGCAAGATATACTGTATTGACTGGGCATTGGCCATTCGCAACAGCCTGGTGTGGGACGGGTCCTATTCCAGAGCGCTGGAAAACATGGTCTACCTGCATTTACGGAGAAACAATGCGCGTGTGCGTTATTATTTGACCCGCAGTAAACGTCAGGAAGTGGACTTTCTGGTTTCCGACGAGCATGGTAAACCGATTATGGCTATTCAGGTAAGCATGGACATCAGCCTGCCTGATACTCTTCGTCGTGAACTGGAGCCTCTCATTGCCACCGCACGATATTTCGGCACCAAGCATAACCTGATCGTCACCTTAAACCAGGAACAGCGTATGGAGAAAGACGGTATCACGGTCCAGGCCATGCCGGCTTGGAAGTGGCTGCTAAACTTCTGATGCCGTCCCCAACTACAGGCTGAAAAGCTGAAGAGAAAAGCTGAAACGCTGAAATGCTGAAAAGCTGAAAAGGGAAAGGCTGAAGAGAAACGCTGAAACGCTGAAATGCTGAAAAGCTGAAAAGGGAAAGGCTGAAGAGAAAAGCTGAAAGGCGCTGGCGCGAGGGCGGGGCTCAGAGAATGCGTTAATAAGGCAATAAGGCATTCCCGCAATAAGGCATTCCCGCAATAAGGCATTTCATCAATGCGCGAAGCGAGGTAGGGCTGCGGCGTCCCGCCGCGCCGCAGGCGAGAGGGAATGAAGGGAAAAGGTGACAGGCGATGACGATAAAAGAAATGATATTTGAGTTTCTGAAAGAATTGAGTGACTTTTCGTACGAGACGGATTCGCTGGATCGCGTGTGGCAGATTCTGTTCCCAGATAAAGATGGCGCCTGGCATCACGTGCGGGTTACGCACTATCGGGATGCCTTTTACATGATACCGATCGATGGGCGCTGCGGTGTCTTGGAAGTGAAACCGAGAAAGCAGATCGGGCTTATGAACAGCTCGGGCACCTTTTCCTGCGAAGACGATACCTGGGTAGAGGCATGGGAGCCGTTGATTGTCGCCGCACGTCAGTGGTTGCGCGTGGTGTGTAAGGATTGGGTCAAGGCCAACAAGCGGGTGTGGGCCGAATACCCGTTGAAACATCGTTACGGTGTTGTGCCACATGCGCTGGTACGGGAGTCGCTGCCCGAGTTCTTTCGCTTGGATTCCGAAGTCGGCGGAGCAAATACCCGAAGGATGGTGCGTCTGGTCGAGGAAGGTTTTTTCAGAAAAAATGAGCAGATTGAGGTGCCGGCGTTGACCGCGGCCAAGTATTTCCGGTATTGCAAAATCGCCTATATCGCAGGCAAGCGTAGGGATGAGGCAGCCGTTGATGCTTCGCTGTCGGGCCGGGAATTATATAGACAATATGCGGATGGTCGGCACGAGGGGTTGCTCGATATTGATCCTGAGTCTGAACAGGAGTTTGCTGATTGGATCGACCGAAAACATCCGAAACGGGGTGGTGGCGGTCATCCTTGGGAGATCAAGCGGGGCGGCAACACGACTCACATCGACCTTTCAGTTACTCGCCCGTACCCCGGACAGACTGGGTTCCGGGTTGAATTACGCGGTGAATCGTTTACAAGACTGGCGGAGACCATACGGATGTTTCTCGCCATACAGAAGGAGGGGCTTCCCATCTCGCTCGCTGAGCCGGAGGGTGTCCGTAGGCGGCTCCTAGCCCAGGATAATATTGGGATTGTCCCGGCGTATGCATCGCTGCACCGGGCTAACCAGCGTTTCTGCAAGGAGGATGGGGTATATGATGTGATGCACTATGATGATTTTGGCCGCGCCAAACGACGGATCATTCCTTTTGTCACTTGGGAGCCGTTACCGATTATTGCGCACGGATAACACGGAAAAGAGAAAATGAGAGTGCGTGGGTGTGTGGGTGCGTGGGTGTGTGGGTGTGTGAGTGTGTGAGTGTGTGAGTGTGTGAGTGTGTGAGTGTGTGCGGAATGCGCGAAGCGAGGGGCGACGGAAGAGAAAAGCTGAAAGCAGAAAGCTGAAAGGCGCTGGCGCGAGGGCGGGGATCTGGGAATGCGCGAAGCGTCAGGTAGGGCGACGGCGTCCCGCCGCGCCGCAGGCAAAAGAGAATGAAGAGAAAAGGCATTTCCGGGTTTGTGGGGGGGGGGGAAATTGTATGGGTCCGGATGTGATCGGGATGGGTTGAGAAGCCGGGTATCGGGTATAGCGCGGGATGAAAGCCCCTTTTGTGTTGAGATAGGGCTGACCGAGAGCAGTCTCGACAAAGTCTTGCGACGAAGCGTAGACGACAACGCGTGGGACGAAGAAAGCGACGAAGTGTGGCGTGGCATGGATAGGAGCAGCAGGTATGGCAGAGTACTTTGGCCACGAGAGACTGAAAGTCTACCAGAAAGGCATGCCGTTCGCGTCCATGCGCAAGACGCTGCTGGACGACCTGCTCCGGCGGGTCGCGGCATGCTCAGACAACTCTCAAAGGCGGCCAAGGATAACATCTAGCTCCCGCACTTTGTCCCACACTTCGTCGCACACGTCGTCGTCTACGCTTCGTCGCACACTTTGTCGGCTCTTCCAGTTCGGCGGCTTGAGCATGGCCCCGCTTCCCCTTCAATGAAAAATCCCCCCACAAACCTGGAAGCGCCTTTATGTTAGTGATGCGGGCGGGGCGCTTCGCAAGGGGCGTCCCTATCCCGATCGGGCGGTCTTGTATTCGACTCCCGGCAGACCCGCGAAGTGTTTGTCCTGTGTCCAAAGCGTGGCCTGTTCCGACCAGGCGGTTGACAGAATAAGGCTGTCCGCCATGGGAAGGCGATGCTTGAGACTGATCAAAGCCGCACGGAGCGCAATCGTTTCCGTGACTTCAATCACCCGGCCTTGTTTCATCTGGCCAATGGCCTGCAGGGCCTTGGGTTCGTCGGCAACCGCATTCACTTTCTTGAAGACCTCGTACAAGCAAATCACGGGAACAAGAAGGTTGTTGACGTCTTCGACCAAGGGTGCAAACACATCGGCATTTGGGCCCTCAAACAAGAACTCAATCCAGCCTGATGTGTCGACAACATTCATGCCCGGTCCTCCTCGTCACGTTCAAATCGGGCATCAAGCCCCTTGAGAAAGCCCCGCATGCTGCGCATGGGACGCACGCGGATCAGTTCGATGCGATCGTCGAAGCTGATGACCTGCAAGCGTTCGCCTGCACGGATGCGGCACCGCTCTCTGACCGCAAGCGGAATTACGACCTGATATTTTGGGGATACGGTTACAGTGTCCATATTATCGATCTCCTTTTTGTGCTACGTATACCAGATCGATAGGCTTATTGTCAACACATCCCTTTCGCGGGAGGAAAGTTCTTGGGCCGCCTGCCTTGAAGTGCTTTGCGGGTCTTGTCTGGGTCACGGCGGAGATCCAGAATTCTACAGACCACGACCAAGTCATTCTCGCGTGTGTAGTACACCGCGTATGGAAAGCGCTTGGACAAGAGTCGATGGTATCCGAACACCCTCTGGTGAATGCCGGCGTAGAGCACGAGCGAGTCGATGTCCGAAAACAGGGAATCGAAGAAATACACGCCAAGTCCCGCCCCCTGCTGTTCATAAAACAGACGGGCCGAGTGCAGATCAGCCACGGCCGAAGCGAGGATCTTGAATCTCATTCAAAGCGCATCCTGAGTTCTTGTTTGGCTATTTCCCAGTCTGCGATCCGTTCCTGACCGGCGGCGACTCTGGCCTCGGTTTCCTTGAGAACGGCCTTATGCCATGCAGGGGATTCTACCTCGGGCTCTGCATGCGACAAATCCTCCCAGATAGCCTCCATGGTCTGGATTTTTTCAACACGGGACATTCGTTCAATCTGGATTGCTGTAGTCATTACTTTGAATTGTATGCTTTCTGGCCCTAATCATCAATCTCAGAGATTGTCTATCCTCTGCTCCGTCGACTTTCTTGTCTTGTCGTCTCCTGTGAACTCCTCGGGAAGGCCTAGTTCGTATTTGCGATTCAGTTCTTCGGCCTTCATCTTCTCGTCGCTAAAGCACAGCACCGTTTCATTATTTACCCTGACCTCCTTGCGAGGTTCTTTGAGAAAGTCGAGAAGGACGCGATCAACCGCTGGAGATCTTCGATTAAGCTGAAGGAGTGCCGTTGCCGATCCGATTCTCAGCCACGGGTGATATGCTTGTAGCATACGCTCAAGATGAGGTCGTATCCTCTTATCGAGGACTTCAGGGTTCTTCTGAAAGAAACTTTCAAGCTTAAACTGGTTGCGATCCAAGTCAGCGTTCATCTGATCCAGCACATGGCATGCATGACTCAGCCAGGCGTTCTCAAAGGATTGGTTCTCCATGTCACTCCACTCCAAAAGTAACGCACGCGCATCCTCATCTCTGGCATCATATTCTTTTCCGGACATGAACGCTGCTAGCTTTTCGCGAACATCGGGTCGATGAGAAACCTTAGAAACATAAAACCCTTGTGGACGGATATCGGAGCTTAGGATCTCGCCGTACGGGACATAGGCTTCCGTCTTATGATCGATATAGGATTGCATGCGGATCGCGCAAACCTGCCGCAGTACGTTCCAGTCATAGAAGACCGCCTCTGACGGAATGCGAAGATCGTTGACCAGATTGTCAACCTGTCTTTCCAGATTCAGTTCTCGGATGATTTGAGAGCGATGGCTAAGATGGCTAAGCAGATAGGCAACGCAAATAAGGAGCAGGGCATTAACTACGACCGACAGTCTAAGCATGTTTCTTCTCATTTCTGTTTCCAATCCGGACGCAGGCCGGTGGCCCGACCGCACCCTGAACCCTATAACACTCCGCTTGCACAAACCGGCGGTTCTGCAAGAGCCTCTGGCGTCACTTCCCCGACGGCGGAAGAACAATGGAGACCCAGACCCGGCCGGACTCGGAGGCCGCTGTCTCCTTGGTGCCCTTTTTGGACGGCTCGACCGGACGGAGGGTGACGGTTCCGGCGGCCTTGAGGTCGGCCAGCAGCCGGTCGTAATCGGCTGCGTTGATCCAGCCCGAAAGGCCGGCGGTGTCGCCGATGGTGCCGCCGATAATTTCGCCGGGACCCGACGCTGGCGCGGACGCCCGGCTGGCAGCACCCGCATCGCCTTCCTGCTTGACTTCATTCCTTTCTCGGGTCTTCGCACGCACGACGTAGCGTGCCAGGATCTGGCGCGCGGCTGCGGCATCGCCGCCAGCCAGAACGATCTCCCGCTGGAGCGGCTGCACCGGTTCGGTTTCAAGACGGGATAAGAGGGGCGATGCCGGTGCCACGCTCTTGGCGACCGCCGGCGCTGCGGCCGCTTCCAGGGACACGGCGCTGTCGGAGGCGATGCCTCCCCCGGAGGCCACGGCTCGCTTCGGGGCCATCTCCGCTTCCGCCGCCGCGACCGGTTCCTTGACGGCTTCTTGCATTCGATCCACCCGTGCGGCCTGTGCTGCAAAGGCCACGACGGGCCGTTCCTCACGATCCGACGACTCGCTCCCGACGCTCAGACCGGGGGGCTGGCGTTTGACTTCGGCCAGTTTGTCGTCGGATGCGAGTTTTTTCCAGATACCACCTTCGCTCTTCTGTAGAGAATCCCGTGCAGTCTCCCGGTGAGCGGACACCTCGTCAAGGTCCCCGTGGACGGCTGGGGCCGCCGTCGCCATCGGAGCTTCTCCAGGAGGGATTGGCGTCCGGTTCATATCTGTGTAGACGGCTGGGGCGACGGTCTCCACCGGCGCGTCAGCCGGCGTGTCGGCGGCCGGGGTCGAGGCCATTCTGCAAACAGAAGGCGCAAAAGCTTCAGGGGCGACCGGGCTGATGGGAAGGGTCCGCCAGCCGTAGAAACCCACCAAGATGACCACTGATGCCGCCAGAGCGACGCGTGTCTGCGGCAGATTGAGCACGCGCCAGAACACCGCCAGGCGTGTCGGCTGCGGGGCGGCCAGGCGTTGGTGGACGGAGGCGACGAGGTCGGCGGGCGGGGCGAGCGGTTTCAATCCACGGATCAGCGCCACCGTCTGCCGCAGCTCGTCCCATTCGCGGCGGCAGGCTTCGCAATCGGCCAGATGCGCGTTCAGATCCTGGACGCGCGCGGCATCCAGGCATCCGTCGAGATGGTCGCCCATCCACGCTTTTATCCGGTCACACGGCATAGCACACCTTCCCGTAAGAGTTCGTCCCTGACCTTGGCGCGGGCGCGCCAGAGACGGGACTTGACCGTGCCGGCCTGGCAGCCCGTCGCCTGCGCGATTTCCTCGTAACTCAGCCCTTGAATATCGCGCATGACGATCACCTCGCGGAATTCCTCCGCGAGCGTCGCGATAGCGCGGCCCACGATTTCTTGGGTCTCGTGCCGTTCAAGCGCGGTTTCAGGCCGGTCGCCGGCGTCAACCGGTTCATGGCGATGGGAAGGGGAGTCCGCCCCGTCCGGCACGGCATCGAGCGAGACCGCTTCAAAGAATCCGATCCGCCTCAGGCGCTGCCGCCGGCTCCGGCAGGTGTTGATGGCGAGCGCCTGAAGCCAGGTGGAGAAGCGCGACCGGCCCTTGAACGACCGGATGGCGCGAGCGACCTTGATGAAGATCTCCTGGGTGAGGTCGCACGCCTCTTCGCGCTGGTTCACCATGCGGTAGGCCAGATTAAAAATGGGCGTTTGGTACGTGCGCACCAGTTCGTCGACGGCTTCCATGCTCCCCTCCTGAGCCTGATGTACGAGGTCATTCACGCGGGCCTCCTCGGCCGCGCGTTCCTGACTCTGCTCACGGGGGTTAGACATGTCGGCGTCCCGAAATGTTCCCGGTTACAGCCGAATCTGCCGGGCTACTGCCATCATGCGAGCTTCGACGCTCTGAATTTCGGCAAAGCCCTGGGAGCTGACCGGATTGAGGCCGTTGCTGGCCTCCATCGAGGAATCGGCCTCGTTGTAGAGCGAGGCGGGGCAGTCGCTGAGCGAGTGGAAGAAGATGTTTCCCTTGTAGAGCGAGACGGCCACGGTGCCGCTGGCGGGGCGGGCGAAGACCCGGATCGCGGCGCGCGCGGCCTGGGTCATCGGGTCGTAGTAGCGGCCGTCGTAGATCTGATCGGCCACGAGCTTGGAGAGCTGCTGGAACAGCGCAGTCGCGCGCCGGTCGAGCACCGCCTGGTAGAGAAAACGCAGGGCGGTGCCGAGCAGCTCCATGCCCGGCGCCTCGTAGACGCCGCGGCTCTTGGTGCCGATGATCCGGTTTTCGAGGGCGTGCTTCATGCCGACGCCGTTGCGGCCGCCGAGGGTGTTGGCCAGGATCATGGCGCGCACGGGATCGACGGCCTTGCCGTTGATCGCCACGGCGCGCCCCTTCTCAAAGCGGATGGTGACCTTCTCGGGCTTGTCCGGCGCCTGCATCGGCCACACGCCCATGGTCGGCGTGACGATGGTCATGGGCGTCTTGATGCTCTCGAGATCCTCCGCCTCGTGCGACAGACCCGCCAGATTGCCGTCGGTCGAATACTTCTTGTCTTTCTTACCGGCTGGCGCGGGGATGCCGAAGCCCGCCAGATAGGCGGCCATTTGCGTCCGCCCCGGAAAGAGCGCCAGGAGCTCGGGGTCGCGCCAGGGGGCGTAGACCTTCATCTTCGGCGCGAGGACATTGGTGTAGCGTTCGAAGCGCATCTGGTCGTTGCCGCGGCCGGTCGCGCCATGCGACAACACGGTGCATCCCTGCTTGCGCATGGCGCCGATGAGGCCACGGACGGTCACGGCCCGGCCGATGCCGGTGGAGTTCCAGTAGCCGCCGTCGTACATCGCCTGAGCCTCGATCACCTCAAAGCAGGCTTCGCCCATCTCCCGCTTGAGATCCACGAGGATCGTGTCGACGCCGCACGGTTTCATCCGTTTGCGGATGTCGGCGATATCCACCTCGTCGGGCTGTCCCAGGTCGGCGGTAAACGCGACAACGTCAACGCCGTCTTCGGTGAGCACCTTGGCGATCGTGCGGCTATCGAGTCCGCCCGACACGCAGGCTCCCACTTTTTCGTGTTTCAGATCGTGCAGGGTGAGCGCCATGAGTGTGCCTTTCGCTTATGATTCCGGGTTATAAACCTGTTCCAGAGCGTCGCCGACCATCTCCAGCGCCTCTTCCAGTTCGTCGTCCTTGGCGTTGAGCGGCGGGAGAAAACGGACCACGTTCTCGCCTGCGGTGCAGCAGAGCAGGCCCATTTCGCGGCAGGCGGTGACGACGTCCTTGGCGGGCCCCTCGACGACCAGACCGATCATCAAGCCTTCGCCGCGGACTTCAATCGCCTTCTCGTATTTGTCGACCAGGGCCTGCAAGCCTTCGCGGAAGAGCGCGCCCGCCTCGCCAGCGCGCTTGACCAGCCCCTCCTCCTCGATCACGTCGATCACGGCCAGCGCCGTGGCGCAGGCCAGCGGGTTTCCGCCGAAGGTGGACGCATGATTGCCCGGATGGAACACATCGGAGAGGCTCGGTGCGGCGACCAGCGCGCCCATCGGAACGCCGCTGGCAAGGCTCTTGGCGAGCGTGAAGGCGTCGGGCTTGATGCCGTATTTCTGCCAGCCGAACCAGTGGCCGGTCCGGCCCATGCCGCACTGAATCTCGTCGCACAGCATGAGCAGCCCCTTCTCATCGCACAGCTTGCGGACGCCCGTCATGAATTCCGGGGTCGCGGGGATCAGTCCGCCCTCGCCCTGCACGGCTTCGACCATCACCGCGACGGTGCGTGCGTTGATCAGGCCGCGTACCGATTCGAGGTCGTTGAACGCCGCATGGGCGAAGCCGAGGGGCAGGGGATCAAAACCCTTCTGTACCTTGCTCTGACCCGTCGCCGCGCACATCGCCAGCGTCCGGCCGTGGAACGAATTGCGCATGGTGATCACTTCAAATTTGCCCTTCTCGTGACCCCACAGGCGCGCCAGCTTGACCATGGCCTCATTGGCCTCGGCGCCGGAGTTGCAGAAGAAGCATTTGCCGCCCAGCGACAACTTGGAGAGCCGTTGCGCCAGCAGCGCCTGGTTGGGCGTGTAAAACAGGTTCGAGCTGTGGATCAGAGCGGCTGCCTGATCTTGCACGGCCTTCACGACCTTGGCGTGGGTGTGGCCCACGTTCAGCACGGCGATGCCGGCCGTGAAATCCAGATAGGTCTTACCATCGGCGTCGCGTACCTTGCAGCCGTGCCCGCTGGTCAGGGTGACCGAGGGGCTATACGTGTGCATGACATACTGGTTGAACAATGCGGCAATATCAGCGCTCTTACTCATCGGCAATGATCTCCGTTCCTACACCTGTTTTTGTAAACACTTCGAGCAGCAGCGAATGCGCCATCCGGCCGTCGATGAGGTGGACCTTGCCCACCCCGGCGCGGATCGCCTCAACACAACTGTCCAATTTCGGCAGCATTCCGCCGCCCACGACACCCGCCTGTTTGAGCGCGGCCACCTCGCCGACTCGCAGCGTCGTGATGAGCGATTTCGCATCCGTCACGTCCCGCAGCAAGCCCGGCACATCCGAAATAAATGCCAACTTGCGAACCTTCAGCGCCATGGCCAGAGCCGCGGCGGCTGTATCCGCATTGATGTTGTACAACTGACCGTCCGGCCCTGAGCCAAGCGGTGTGATCACGGGGAGGATTCCCGCATCGAGCATCTCCCGCACCGGGCGCGCGTCCACGGCGACCGGGCTGCCCACATAGCCCCAGTCGAGCGCTTCGCCCGTCGCCGGATCGCGGCCGGTCTTCTTCTCGGCACGGAAGATCCAGTCGCCGTGCAGCGGCCGGGCATTGACCCCGTGCTTTTGCAGGAGGCGCACCACCTGGGCGTTGACCTCCTGCTTGAGCACCTGCTCGACCACTCCGATGGTCGCCGCGCAGGTCACGCGCAGCCCCTGCACAAAACGGGGTGCGATCCCCGCCCGTTCCATGCCCCGCGAGATCGCCTTGCCGCCGCCATGCACCAGCACCGGCCGGATGCCGACGGTGTTCATGAAGGCAATATCGGTGAGGAGCCGTTCGATGTTTTCGTCCGACTCCATCACGCTGCCGCCGACCTTGACGAGCACCACCCATCCCTTGAAGTCCTGGATGTAGGGCATCGCCTCAATCAGCACGTTGGCTTTTTCAATGTACTTCTGCATGGCTGTGGCGCCGGGTCTGCGCGCCGGTCCCGATTTACGTCGTGTAATCCGCGTTGATCTTCACATAGTCATAGGAGAAATCGCAGGTGTAAATCGTGTCGGCTCCCGTGCCGAGGTTGAGATTCACCGTCACGTCAAACGCCGGATGGCGCATGACGGCCTGCAATTCCTTGAGCCGTGCCGCATCGGCCACCCGGCCGCGGTCGTAGGCACACACATCGCCGTAGTAGATCTGCGCCTGCTGGTCGTCCACATCGGCGCCGGAATAGCCGACGGCGGCGATGACCCGTCCCCAGTTGGGGTCGTTGCCGAACCAGGCGGTCTTGACCAGCGCCGACTTGGAGACGGCCCGGGCCGCCTTCTGCGCGTCGCCGTCGCTCCGGGCGCCCGTCACGCGGACGGTCACAAATTTGGTTGCGCCTTCGCCGTCGAGCACGAGCTTTTTCGCCAGCTCGGTGCAGACGTGCGTCAATGCGGCCACAAACGCGTCCCAGCGCGGATGGGCCGGGTCGAGCGCGCGGTTTCCGGCCGCGCCGTTGGCGAGCGCGATCAGGGTGTCGTTGGTGCTGCGGTCGCCGTCGACCACCACCCGGTTGAAGCTCACCTCCACGGCCTGGCGCAACGCCGCGTCGAGGGCGCGCG
>JBIJDW010000472.1:0-4235 GCA_044343885.1 Kiritimatiellia bacterium | reverse complement strand
CCACGATCGCCAGCAACGGTTTTTTGCTGGTGTGGGCCGACGACAAGTCGTATTCGGTGACCAACAACGAGTTGCACACCAACTTCAAACTGAGCGGCGACGGCGAGTATCTCGCGCTGGTGAAGCCGGACGGTTCCACCGTGGTCTCGGCCTATGCACCGACGTTTCCCCCGCAATACGACGACATGTCCTACGGGATCGGTACCAACGGGGAGCACCGCTATTTCGCCGTGCCGACGCCGGGCAAGATCAACGCGTTTGCCGGCCCCAGCAACGAGGTTGCCGGGGTCACGTTCAGCCCGAAGCGGGGCGTGTACACCAATGGCGTGCCGGCGGTGACGGCGACGGTTGCGACGGCCACCGCCCAGATCCGGTACACGACCAATGCTGAGCCGCCGACGACCAACAGCGCGCTTTACTCCACACCGTTCGCCTTCACCAACACCGCCATCATCCGCGCCGCCGGGTTCAGGAGCGGTTGGGCGCCCTCGGGCATTGACACCCACAGCTATATCGTGTTGAGCGACGTGTTGAATCAGCCCGCCAATCCGCCGGGCTTCCCGTCCAATTGGGTCGATTACGCCATGGATCAGAGGATCGTGTCCGGCGCCGGCGAGGCCCTGACCAACGCGCTGACGTTTCTGCCCACGATATCGGTCGTGACGCCGCAGTCGAACCTGTTCGATTCGGCGGGGGGCATTTACGTCAACCCGAATGGAACTGGCGACGCGTGGGAGCGGCCGTGCTCGGTGGAGTGGATCACGACCGACAACACCAGCAAGTTCCAGATGGACTGCGGCCTGCGGATTCAGGGCGCAGCATTCAGGGGGCTTTCAAAAAAGAAGTCGTTTTCGCTCCAATTCAGAAAGGTCTATGGCGAAGGGGATCTGCAGGAGGATCTCTTTTCCGGAAATGCGGTCTCCACGTTCAACGATCTCGTGTTGCGGGCCGGGGGCAATGACAGTTATGCCTATGCGGGATCCTCGACGCAGTATATCCTCGATGAGTTCGTCCGCCGCAGGCATCTGGCCATGGGCGGGAAGTCTCCGCACGGCTGTTTTGTCCACCTCTATCTGAACGGTCTCTATTGGGGTATCTACAACCCAACGGAACATGTTTCGGCCGAGTTCGCGGCGGCCTATTGCGGCGGAGAGCGCGACACATGGGACGTGCTGGAGAATGGAGGGGGGGGGACGGCGTGGAACGCCATGATGGCTGTGCTGGCCGCCGCGCCGGGGAGCGACGCGACGTACCAACGGGTGCAGGGTAACAATCCGGACCGCACGCGCAACCCGGCTTATCCGGTCTATCTGGATGTCCAGGATTACATGGACTATATGATCGTGGAGTATTGGTGCGGGAACTGGGATTGGCCGAATAATAACTGGCGGGCATTCCGCGATCGGAACGACGCGGTGAGCACGGGATTCAAATTCGCGGTTTGGGATGCCGAAGGCATGTCCACCACCGACAACACAGGTGCAACCAACGGCGTGGCCAGAATCCACAGCCTTTTGGCGTCGAATGCGGAATATAAACTGCGGTTTGCCGACCGCGTGCAGAAGCATCTGTTCAACGGCGGCCCCTTGACCCCGGCCGTTTCGGTTTCGGCGTACAGCAACCTGGCGGCGGAGGTGGAGACGGCCATTATTGCGGAAAGCGCGCGCTGGGCCGACATGAAAAATGCAAACATCGTCTATACGGTCGCGGATTGGCGGGCGCAGCGGAACTACGTGCTGAACAAGTTCCTGCCGAAACGTGGCGCCATCGTCCTGGGGTGGTTCAGGAACCTGGGCCTCTATCCGAATGTGGACGCGCCGGCGTTCAGCCAACAGGGCGGGACCGTTACGAACGCTTTCGTGCTGACGATGACCGCCACCAATGCCATTTACTACACGCTCGATGGGACGGATCCCCGGGAGTACGGCACCGGCGCCGCCGTGGGGATCCGCTATGCCAACGGCGTGTCGTTGACGCGCTCCGTGCAGGTGAAGGCGCGCGCCATGGCGGACACCAATGCCTGGAGCGCACTTGTGGAGGCGGTTTTCGTTCTCGAGACGCCGTCGCCGCTGCGTGTCACGGAACTGATGTTCCACCCCCGCTCGCCTGTCGGCGTGGAGACGAACCTCTCCTACAGGGCCGGCGACTATGCGTACATCGAGTTGCGGAACACGGGCGCGAGCATGATCGGCCTAGCGGGCACACGGTTTACCCAGGGCGTGGATTTCGATTTCGCCGCGGGCCGCGTGGGCACGCTGGCTTCCGGCGACTACGTCCTGGTGGTGGCGAACCGGGCGGCGTTCACCAATCGCTACCCGGCCGTGTCCGCGGCGAAGATTGCCGGCGAGTTCCAGTTCCCGGCGCAGAGCCTGTCCGATGCCGGGGAACCCATCAAAGTGGAGGATGCCGCCGGGCGCACGATCGCCTCTTTCACCTACGACAACTCGTGGTTTGTCGTGGCGGACGGGGCGGGGCATGCGTTGGTGCCCTTGTCCATGACGCAAACCAACGGCGTGCTGGACTACTGGCAGAACTGGCGGCCCAGCGCTTACATCAACGGGTCGCCGGGGGCAGCGGATCCCGCGCCGACCATGGATATCGCGATCAACGAGGTCATGGCTCACACGGACACCAATTATCCGGGCTACGATTCCGACGACTGGATCGAGGTGTATAACACCACGGCGTCGCCCATCACCTTCGGCGGCAATTGGTACTTGAGCGACGACGCGTCGGACCTGAAGAAGTGGCAGATTCCAGCCACGAACGTCATTGCGGCCAACGGGTGGAGTTGGTGGGATGAGATCACGGGGTTCCATACGAATCTGACCACCGGGTTCGGCCTGAACAAGGCGGATGACTCGGTGTTCCTGTCTTACCTGCCCGGCGGCGGGTTTGATCGCGTGGCGGATGCCGTGCGTTTGAAAGGGCAGGAGAACTCCAAACCGACGGGGCGTTATCCGGACGGTGGGTTCTGCTGGCTGCAGTTGACGCCTACGCCGGGCGCCGCGAACCGGCTTTCCAGCACGCCGCATGTTGCGATCAGCGAGATCATGTACCATCCGGCGCCTACCGTGCCCAACCCCGAAAATAACGAAAACGACGAGTTTATCGAGCTTTACAATCCGACCGACCAGTCCGTAGGGTTGACCAATGTGGCCGATGATGTGGGCGGGATCTGGCGCCTGAATGGCGGGATCGAATATACGTTCCCGACCGGCACCGTGATCCCCGCCGGCGGCTACCTCGTTGTGGTTCCGTTCGACCCGGTGACCGACACGGTGGCGCGGACCAATTTTCTGGCCACGTACGGGTTGACGAACGGGCAGATCCGTATGGTGGGGCCGTACTCCGGGAAGCTCGACAACCGCGGGGAGCAGGTGCGACTGGAGCGTCCGGTGTTTGGCGATTTGCCGGGCGATGCCACGTCGTGGTTCCGGATCGACACCGTCACCTATTTCGACCAATCCCCCTGGCCGACAAACTGCGATGCCACGGGACGATCGCTGCAACGCATGGTGGGACGCTGGAGCGGGGATGATCCCGCACTGTGGAGAGGAGAAAGCGCAACGCCGGGCGCAGGGTCATCGAGTCTTTCCCTGCTGCTGGAGTGCAGCGCTTCAACGCTCTTCGTTCCGGTGGGCGGCACGAAGACGTTCCAAGTGAGACTCCCGCCGCCCACCGGCACGGTGGTCGTGACGGTTGCGCGCACGGCGGGCGCCGATAGCATCAGCATCCAGTCCGGCAGCAATCTCGTTTTCACGGCGGGCAACTGGCGCACCAATCAGACCGTCACCGTTGCGGCATCGGCAGGGGTGACGAACGGGACCGCCACGATCACGTGTTCCGCGGCCGGTCTGCCCAGCGTGGCCGTGACCGCGATCGTGGATCGGTTGCCGGTGATCGCGGAGGGCGCGAGCGTGGATGTGACCATGGATGAGGACGGCGCGCCGACGGCGTTTGCCAGGACGCTGAACGCCACGGACGCGGAAGGCGACACCCTGACATGGTCCATCTCGAGTGCGCCGGGCCATGGCTCGGCCTCGGCGAGCGGCACGGGGGGGAGCAAGGTCATCGGCTATATTCCAACCGCGGATTACAACGGTCCGGACAGCTTTGTGGTTCAAGTTGCTGACGGCAGGGCCGGCCCTGATACGATCACGGTAAACGTGACGATCCAGCCGGTCAACGATGCGCCGACGGCGGTGGCCTCGGCGAGTCCGCTGTACGGTCTG
>JBIJDW010000304.1:0-4241 GCA_044343885.1 Kiritimatiellia bacterium | reverse complement strand
ACCCCATCAAACCGCATCCCTGCATCAAACACGCGCTGGCCAGCGCCGGGATTGCCACTGTCCACATCGTCCAACTCTGTCTCGTCACCTTCATTGTTCGTCCTCCTGCTATCGGTCGAAGAATCGCACCGCGCGCGCCGTCACCAGACGGGCCGCCTGCGCGAACCGCTCGCCGCGTTCGTGATAATTTTTAAATTGGTCAAAACTCGCAGTGCCGGGCGAAAGCAAAACCGTTTCTCCCGACGCCGCCTCGTCCGACGCCCGCGCAACGGCTCGATCCATGGTTTCACAGATTTCGCACGATGCCACGTCCTGCCACGCCTCAGCCATCTGATGCGCGCATTCGCCAATAAGATATACCTTCCGGGTGTGTCTTGTCAGCAATTCTTTTACAAATGATAAATCGGACTCCTTGAGACGACCGCCGGCGATCAGCCGGACGGGTCTTCCGGCCATTGTGAGGGCCGCGGCCAGCGCGGCCAGACTGGTCGCCTTGGAGTCGTCGACATAGCAGACGCCCGCGTGTTCCAGAACGGTCTGCATCCGGTGCGGGAGCGGCGCGAAGGCCCGCAGCCCGGCCTCGGTCTCGAACGCGCCAAGCCCGCACGCCGCCAGCGCCGCGCACCCGGCGGCAGCCGCCAGTCCGAGCACCGGGTTGTCAAACCACGAGCCTGTCAGGTTGACCTGCCGCGCGAACGGTGCGCCGGTTGCGATGACGGCATGGCCGGAGTAGCGCCAGTCGGCCGAGGGGTCCGCGCCGAACGTCATCGTGCGCGCGGCGGTGGCGACCGGACCATAAAGCGTCTCGTAACCGGCAGGGAGAAGGGCGACCCCCTGCGTTAGCTGACGGCGGAACAGACGCTCCTTGATCGTCCGGTAGATGTCGAAACAGCCGTGCCGGTCGAGGTGGTCCGGCTGGACGTTGAGCAGCACCGCCACATCGGGCGCGAAGGTCTCGACCCATTCGAGCTGAAACGAGCTGACCTCGACCACGGCCCACGCGAGGCCCGGTGTATCCAGCGCGAGCGCGCACAGGGGTGTTCCGTAATTTCCTCCCGGCGCGGCTGGGATTCCTGCGGCGCACAGGGTTTCGGCGCACAGCTTGACCAGCGAACTTTTTCCCTTGCTGCCCGTCACGGCGAGGATGCGGCCCGGCCAGTGACGCGCACCCAACTCGAGTTCGGCCATCACCCGGATGCCGCGCGCCGCGCAGGCGGCCATCCACGGGTGATCGGCGGCAAAGGCCGGACTCACGACGCACAGGTCGCAAGGGTCGTCAGGAAATAAACCGCCGCCACTGCGGTAGGCCGCGCCGCAGGCGCTCAGCGTCTCGCGCACCGCTGCGGGCGCCGAGCCCTCGTCCAGCACCCGCGCCGATCCCCCGTGCGCGCAGATCAGACGGGCGGCGGCCACACCGCTCACGCCCGCGCCCAGCACGACGGCGCGCGTTCCGGGCCGAATCAGGGGTGTGGAACAGGGAGTCATGGCGGGCCAAACCTTCTGGGATTAAACCGATCCGGCGCGGGCGTGCTCGCGGGCGGCGAATTCTTGGGCGAAGGTCCGATAGGCCTGTGCGCCGCGGCTCGCGGGGTCGAAGCTGACGACAGGCTGACCGAAGCTGGGTGCTTCGCTGATCCGCACGTTGCGGGGGATCACGGTCTGATAGACCGACTCGCCAAAATGGGCGCGCACCTCCTTCACCACATCGCCGGCCAGATTGGTGCGGCCGTCGAACATGGTCATGAGGATGCCTTGCAATTCGAGGCCGGGATTGATGCCGCCGCTCTGCAGGCGCTTGACGAGGTTGGTAATCACGCTCAACCCCTCCATCGCGTAATATTCGCACTGCATGGGCACGAGCACCCCGTCGGCGGCGGCCAGCGACGACGTCATGAGGATGCCCAGAGAGGGCGGGCAGTCCAGCAGGATGAAATCGAAAACAGAGGACTCCTGGATGCGGACGATGACCTTGCGCACCGCCTGCAGGTGGTCGCCCATGCGAGCGATCTCGATCTCGGCGCCCGCCAGGTCCAGCTCGGAGGGGATGATGTTGACCCCCTCGTACGGGGTCGGCTGGATGATGTCGGCCACGTCGGCCGTGCCGGTCAGCACCGGATAGAGGCTCACGCCCGGTTGTAACGGCACGCCCAGGCCGCTCGTGGCATTCGCCTGCGGGTCCATGTCGATCAGCAGCACCGTCTTGCCATCCAGCGCCAGTGACGCCGCCAGATTGACCACGGTCGTGGTCTTGCCCACGCCGCCCTTCTGGTTGGCCACCGCGATCACCCGCGCCCCCTTGCCGGTTGTCGTCTGCGATCCGCTCATTCGCCCCTCCGCCGGACCAATGAGAAAAACCGGTCCTGATAGTGTTCGAAAACCCCTTTGTCCTGCAGCAGCTTGCCGAGCGGCTTGACCCGCGTCGCATCCTTCTCGGCGACGGCGAAGGCCGCGTCGATCTCCTCCCGCACCGCCATCGGAATCCCGTCGCGCATTTCGAACAGATGACGTTCACTCAACTCGCGGATGTTGGCCTGAGCGGAATTCTGCACCGTCTGCCAGAAAAGCCGGATCAGACAGACGTCCCACGGCGTGTCCACGCCCTTGATCACGGCGCAGAACGGATCGCGCTTGCTCGCGGCGGCCTCTTTGATCCGGCCCAGGACGCTCTCCAGGCTGTCGGTCAGCACCTGTTCGCTGAACGCCTCCTGCTTGAGCGTGTAGCCGTAGCGAAGCACCCGCACCTGATCCTCGTGGTCGCGCAACCATTCGAGATATTGCTCCGCCTGTTCGCCAAAGCCCTCGAGAACCATGTTGGAATAGGCCGCTGGCGTGATGATCTGCGGCCGCATGGCCTGCATCCGCCCCTCGCGCACACGCACCTGCCCCACCGAGTCCATCAGCTCGCTGACCAACGTGTAGTTGATCAGCGTGTTGCCGAAGGTTTCGAGGTGGCGCTTGGGCAACACGAGAAGCTCGGTGTTGTTGACTGCGTACCAGAAATCAAATGGTGTCGTTTTTTTGCTCATGACGATTGCCGAACCCGGATTCGAGCCGTTTGCCTGCGACGTGGCCGGCCGCCGCTGCCTACCTGAGGCTTCGCGTTTTTTCTCCGGAAAGTGGATCCCCTCTCTACTCGCATTTCCAGATGGCCACGGTGTTGGTGCCGATGCCCATGACTATTCGGTTATAGAGCTGTTTCTTTCGCGCGTCCAAAGCGCGCCCTCCCTTGGAGATCCATACCGCGCGTTCCCCGCCAAAGGGCGTCACGTCTGCTTTCAGGGTGATCCGGCTGACGTCCTTATCATCTGCGCCTTGCTGGATCATTTCTTGTTCAACTACGCCCTTTCGAATCTTTCCATCATTGACATTGCGGCTGACCAGAAAGGCTATGTCCGGTGAGGCAGCTTGCGTGATTTCGGTGACGCGCCAGGCGATGTTAGATGCCGAAAGGGCGTTAGTTCCGGCGTAGGGCTCCATGCCAGGGGCTATCAGCATCTCGGGCGTCAGGTTGAGAGCGAGTCGTTTTTCCGCTGCGGCTGTGATGCGATTGGTCGTTGCGCCATCGGACAAAAGAAATGTGAAATACGCTGGCGTGTCACATAGTTTTTTGTTCTTTATCTCCCCCGGCCACAGGGGGCCTTGTTGCATCTCCTGACGCTCGATGTTGGCGTCGACCACAGCCATCCAGATGCGACGCCCTTTTTCTTTCAGCGTCGTCGCCTGAGTCTGATTGATTGCGCCCCGAATCGCCGGTGTCACCGTGAAGAACAAAACTGCGAGAATCACGAGCACTACCAGCAGATCGATGATGGTGAATCCCTTATGATTGCGAACCGTCATGGCTAACATCCTTATGTGTGACACGCCTCTTAGGAACGGGCTTAAACCGTTACGTGGGAGTGTGACACGCCGTCCGCGATCCGTCAAATTAAAAAAGTCAGGAGAGGGTCATCGGTTAGCCGCAGGGGGGCCGTTGAGGAGAGGCGAAAGGACGCTTCCGCGTGTGTGAAGGGCTCCACTCATCCAGGTAACGCGCTGAATCGTGACGTGGCAGGTGTGTGACGAGACTCAGAGGACGTCTGTAAGATCGCGAATCAGGTCGTCCGCATCTTCAATGCCCACCGAGAGGCGAAGGAGGTTGGCGTTGATCCCCAGGCGCTCGCGGGTCGCGGGGTCGATGTCGGCGTGGGTCTGCACCGCCGGATAGGTGATCAGCGACTCGACGCCGCCCAGACTTTCGG
>JBIJDW010000470.1:0-4241 GCA_044343885.1 Kiritimatiellia bacterium | reverse complement strand
TCGAGTTCGCGCTGAGCAAGCCGCCGCGCCTCCGCAAGCCGCTTCCTCCGGACGAGGCCGCTTTTCTGGCTGGGTATGAGAAGTCCACGGCGGCGGAGCGCGCCGAGATGAACCTCAACGATCTGGCTCGGGCCACCTGGATCTACTACAGCCAGGGCCGGGCGGATTTGGTCGAAAGCAATACCGTGTCTGCGCTGGAGAAATTCGACCTCGCCAGCGAGTCTCCGGACTCATTCCTGGCGGCTGAAGCGCTCTACGAGTCGGCCAAGATCCATCTTGCGGCGAATGCGCTTCCCAAGGCGCGCGAGTGCCTGGAACAACTGCTCTTTACCACCAAGTCCGTGGAACCCACCGTGAAGGCCACCTATATGCTGGCTGGCTGTCTGAAGGCCTCCGGCGATTCCGATGCCGCGTTCCGGCGTTTGAATGAACTGGTCACTCGGTATCCCGCTTCGGCCTACGCCGCTCTGGCCAGACAGGATCCGCTTTATCAAGAGAAAGCCAATGGGGGAGGAGTCAGAGGTCCATGACTGTTTACGCTACCATTCGACGAGGTGCGCTGATCCTGCTGATCACCGCGCTGCCCATGGCCTCCCGCGCGCTTTCGCCCGAGGAAACCGTTGCCGCTGCCGAGCGGGCAGAGAAGGGCGGCGCCCTTCAGCAGGCGGTTGAACTCTATGACCAGTTTCTGAAGGAGAACCCTGATCACATTCAGCGATCTGCGGTTCTGTATCGCATGGGGATCAATCTAGACGGACTCGGACTGTCTGATCGGGCCACGGTGGCGTTCGAGCAGGCGCTTGCCATCCCTGCAGAAAAAACGACGGGCAAGCACCGCCCAGACTGCTTCATGCGCTTGGCCAAGCGGCAGGCTGCTGATTCCAAGCATGTGGAGGCCGCCGCCACGCTGGAGAAGTTTTTAAAGGAGGGGGGAACCGGCCTGTACGAAGACGAAGCCCAGAACCTGCGAGCCAGTTACCTGACGATCAATGGCCGGTACGATGAGGCGGCCATGCTGTTCATCATCCAGCGCAACAAGCCTGGCTCAGCGTATGCCAAGGAAGCGGCCTACAAGCTACCCGTCGTCTGGCTAAAGGCCGAGAAGTACGACCTGGCCAAGAACGCCATCGAGGAGTTCGCCATGCAGTTCCCCGAACACCCGCGCGTTCCGGAATTATTCATCCGTTTGGCGCGTGCCTACTTCGGCCAGAAGAATTATAAGAGCGCGGGCGATCTCTGTCAGCAGGTCCTCCGCGATTTCAAGGCTGCGCCCGAGGCGCTCGATGCGGCATTCATTATTGCTCTTTGTTACCGCGATTCCGAAAAGTATGACGCAGCGGTGGAGCGCTTGGAGGCTCTTTCCAAGATGCCTCAGGCGACTCATGACACCGTGGTGACCTGCGAGGCGCTGTTCGAGGCGGCCCAAATTTGCCGTAAGACGCTGAACAAGCCGGATCGGGCCTTCGCCCTGTATGAACAGTCCGCCGCCAAGGCGCGCGATGGACTCACCCAGCGCCAGCAGGAGATTCTGGAACAGAGTCTGTTTTTTTCGGCCGAGTACCTGATGCAGCAGGAGAAATGGAGCAGTGCCTACGATCTCTACGCCCAGTTGCGGAAAATCGGCTCCAAGATTAATCTCATCAGCCGCATCATGAAATGTGAGTCCAAGATGAATAAGGACGGCGCCGTTGTGTTTGATTCAGAAGAGGAAATCGCCTTTATCCGCCAGCGCATCGCCGAAAATCCCCGCACGCTGATGGCACTGCAGTTTGAAATCAATCTGATGGATCAGAAGCTGTTTAAATTTCAGAAAGAGATACAAGCGGCGGCCAAGAGCGAAGGCACGGCTTTGGTGACCATAGAATGGAAAGGGTTCAAACCCCTCTTGGACGAGTATTCGTCCTTGCTCACCCGGTACCCCGCAGACGTCCTCGCGCAGCAGGATCTAGGTGCCTATATCCGGATTCGCATGGGCAGCCTGTATGCCTATATTCAGGAAACGGAGCCGGATAGGGTCGGCAAAATGAAAATCGGCATCCAGTTGCTGGAAGAGGCGCTGGAGGCGGCGCCTGTGTCGCCGTTCCGCGTGGAAGCGCTGGAGGCTTTGGCCCTGCTCGCCGGTCGCGTGGGCGATGACCGCAAGTCGTTCGATACCTACAAGAAACTGTTTTTGCTGACCTCGCAGGATCCCAAGGCCCAACGCCGCAAGCCGGCCGACTACATGTCGGGCCTAAAGGCCACCGCAACGAGCAAGGATATGGAGACTGAGGTCATCGATCTGATGCAGCAGATCATCGACAGGAATCCGCCTCAAAGCGAGGAGTGTCGCGAAGCGCGTTTCTATCTCGCCGAAATGCTGTTCATGAATCAGCGTCTGTCCGACGCGGCGATGATCTACAAGGACTTTGTTCGGATTTACGGCCCGACCCAGACGGTCGACGGCGTGGTGGTGGCCGGATGGGAGAGGAAGGTCCTGGAGGGCCCCGTGCTGGATCAGGTTTACGAGGCTGGCCTGCGCGAGGCGCAATGTTGGCGCAGCCAGGGGCACACGGCCAACATGCTCAAGGCGTACCGATGGATGATGGCCAACCAGAATTACAAGAACCCGCGCGTGGCTGAAGCGACCTACATGTCGTTGATCACGGGTGTGAAGATCGCCGACCTGTCGGCGACGAAGAAGGAGGAGCTCGGACGCGACTTGTGGACCCAGGTGGTCAATGCCTCGATCGATTTCGGATCCAAGGCTTTTCAAAGCGGTTTCTACCCCTGGGTGCGCGACCCGAGCGCCGTGCCCTTTGTCCGCGTGGCGGTGTTAAAGGCTGCGCAACTGACGGCCGACGCGGGCAACCACCGGCGCGCGGCGGAGATGTATCAGCAGTACTTGAAACTGTTTGACCCGGCCAAGGGCGGAAAGTTTGTCCGTGACGAGTTCTTCTTCATGGCCGCATTTGCCGTGGGCCGCGAATACGTCTTGGCTAACGACGCGGTGGCCATGGTAGACGCTTTTCGCGTATATCTGGATGGCATGCGCGACTCGAAGTTCAGAGCGGCCGCCCTGCAATTGGTGGGGCACTACGGTACGCAGGCCGAATTGTACAACGATGCAGCCGACGCCTACGCCGCTCTCCTTGACGAGTACATCCAGCCATCCGCCGCCAGCGTGAAACTGGGGACGGCTGTTCCTCCTGAGGCTCGTCTGCGTAAGAAAAGCAGTTGGAACGGGATCCGCATGACGGCTCCTGATGGCTGGGATGTGTCGCAGATTCGTTTCGGCCTGGGTTACCTCTACAAGCAGAAAGAGCAATGGGAACTGTGCGCAACCACGCTGCTGCCGTTCCTGACCGACGCCTCCCTGCGCGAAAGCTCCAACCGCGCCGATGCTTTGTTTACGATGGGCCGCTGCCGGATGAATCTCGGTCAGGTCAAGGACGGTCAAGTCGTGCTGGACCGACTGATTAAGGATCACGCCGATTATAAGGGCTGCGAAGATGCCTACGTGGAGCTCGTCCGGTCGTTCGTCAAGCGCTCGGATTGGGAACCCGTCGCGCGGTACTACACGATGTATGTGGCGAAGTATCCCGATGGCCTGCGGCGTTCCTTCATGGACCTGTGCAATGCACTGGCGCAGATCGGCCAGGGACAGGTGGAAGCGGGCGAGAGGACGCTCCGTGAGCTGACGCAGGCCGATACGTATCCGGACGTCAAAGCCGAGGCGTACTACCGGCTTGGGATGCGGAAACTCGGTGCCAAGCCGCCCGATCTGTCCGGGGGCTTCGCCCTGCTGCGCAAGAGTATTGAATTGTTCCCTGATGCGCCTACATTGCTGGAGGCCGGTCGCTGCGCCATCGAGAAAAAGGAATGGGCGGCCGCACGGGGCTATTTGGACCAGCTTTTGCGTGAATTTCCACGGGCGGACCGTGAATGTGTTGAGCAGGCGCAGCAATTGCGCCGCAAAGTGATGGAGGCGGAAGCGGGGTCGGCTCGATAGCCGGTTTCCGGGCGCCATGGCGGAAGAGAGATGCGGCTTCACGCCGCAGCAATGAGGGTAGCGCGAACGCGCGGAAGGAGAACGGAAGCATGAAGCATAGATTCGTGATAGTGGCTGTGATTCTGGCGGCTCTGGTTTTTGGGTCTCCGTCCGTCAGGGCGCAGGCGCCAGCACCGGCCAAGGAGACGAAGAGCACCCTCGCGCCAGCACCGGCCAAGGAGGCTAAGACGGCCTTAACGGAGAAGGCCGCGCT
>JBIJDW010000302.1:0-4245 GCA_044343885.1 Kiritimatiellia bacterium | reverse complement strand
ACGGTGGTGGCCTCCGGCATTTCCGAGGCGCTCATCACCACGGCGGCCGGCCTGTTGATCGCCATGATGGCCGTGATTCCGCACCATTATTTCATGGGGTGCTCGGAAGCTATCGAGATCGGGGCCGCCGAGGCCGGATCCGAGATTCTGGACCATGTCTCCCTGACGCACCACGTGGCTGCGGTCAAGGCGTAAGCGAAGAGGGCGCGCGATGTCGTTCAAACCATTCATCAAGAGGAGACCGGACGGCGGTGTTCCGACCGACTCGTTCTCGGACATCGCGTTCCTGCTCATCATCTTTTTTATCGTCACGACATCGCTCAAGAACATCGTCGGGTTCACGACCGAACTTCCCTCCAGCCAAGAACAAGAGAAAAAGGCCGAGACGGAGACGCCGACGGTCACGCTGAAGGTGAATCAGATTACGTTCATGAAATCAGAGATGTCGATCGATGATTTTAAGGCCAAGCTGGCGTCCATGAAACTTGCCGATAGAAAGCCTTCAGAAAAAGTCGTCTTGTTGGATGCAGCGATGGAGACGGATTATCAGAACTATTACGAGGTCATGGCGGCCATCTCTGCGGCAGGCGGTGTGGTCGGCATCATGACGGAGACCAAGTAACCGTGAAACTGCGCCGTAGAAAGAAGATGGACATCTCGGTGCCCACCACCAGCATGGGCGACATCGCCTTTTTGCTGATCATCTTCTTTATGGTGTGCAGCAACTTCGCCAAAGAGAGCAAGATCAAGTTCAAGCCGACCGATGCGTTGGACCTCAAGGCCGTGGAGAATGCCAAAATCTCGGTGGTGATCGATGAGTCGAGCGGCATCTATCTGGATGGGCAGTTGGTTAATGACGTGTCGACCCTCAAGCTGCTGATCGAAAACGCGTTGCCGGACAAAGCCAATTCAAAAGCTCGGATGGTGATGTTCAAATGCGATCGCTATGCGTCAAAACGGGTCTTTGAGCCGGTGCTGGATGCCATCGCCAGCGCCGGGGGAATCATTGTGGCTGTAGGCGAAAAACGCGCGAGCGAGGGCGAGAGCAAGTGACAAGGATAGGTGACAGGGATGAATGACAAGGAGAATAGAACCGCCATGAATCAGACAACAGAACAATCGACGCAGAACCTGGACCGCCTGCTTTCCGCTTTCGCGGGCAAGCGTATCGCTTTTTGGACGATTGTCGCCGTTGCCATCCATGTGGTGGTCATCGGCGTGACATCGCTCACGTATATCCGCGACACCTATATTGACCCCGAGGGGGCGGTGGAGCGGAAAGTAGCGGCTGCTGATGAAAAGAAACGCCTCGCCAAGGCGAAAGCCGATGCGGCCGCTCTGTCGGTGATCGGCACGAATGGCGTGGCGGGTGCCACGGGCACGAATGGCGTGGCCGGTGCCACGGGCACGAATGGCGTGGCGGGTGCCACCAACACGGTGCCAGTCGCAGGCGCCGCAAACAACGACCCCATTGCCAACACAAACTCTGCCAAAGATCGCTATCTGAAGGGTTTGCCCGAGGGCGTGACCAACTCGGCCGTGATCAAGCGGATGACCGATGTCGCCGCGCCAGAGGATATGCCCACGATGGGGAACGAGTTGAGTACGATACTGGCAGAACCCACTGTCCCCAAGTGAACAACGACTCCCGGTCTGCCTCGTGTGACCATAACGGACGATGAAAAGAGATGTCCAACAGACGACATAAGTTATTCACCTGGCCGCCGCTGCTGTGTCTCTTGATGAGCCTAGCGGCGTGGGGGTGCGGTTATTTATCGCAGGAACTGTCGGATCGCTATTTTCTGTGGAGCCTGGCCCATGCGGATCTCGCGGAGATGTTTGGTTATGAGGGCGTGGACCGCCTGATCTTGTTTACCTCGCTGTTCGCGTGTCTGACGGCGACGCTGATGCTGCTCACGGCGGGTATTGGGATCTTCCTCCGCAATCGGACCACGCTCAGTCTCTACCGAAAGGCCTGCCTGCTCTTCTATGCCCTGGCGCTGCTGTGCGGATCGGTCGCGTATCAGGCGACCGGCGTCATCATGACGAAGGGGATGAGCCTCGACGGGAAGAAACTCGTCCAATATGACGTGGTCATGTTGCGGTGGGATCTCCTCTGGCCGGTTCTGCTCGCGAGCGCGGCGATTGCCTGCCTCTATCTGCTGGCGTGGCGGCGCGCGGCGATCCGCCAGTGGCTTGGAAACGACGAGACCGAACCGGCTGTCGGAGACCGGTTTCTCGAAAATATGCGCACGCATGGCAGCGACCCGCGCTATCGCAAGAGCCTGTGGACGAGCTTCAACTTTCACTTTTTCATCATCTTCATCTTGCCGTGGCTTCTGGGGGTAATCGGTTGTGTCACCCCCTATCACGTCATAAGAGGCAGCGGGTCTCCCACCGTGGACTCCAAAGTAGTCGTGGTCAAGGTCAAGAAGAAGCCCATTAAACGCCCGATTGTTAACAAATACTCCTCGATCTCGTTCGACTTCCCGAAAATCGACGACTCCAAGGTTTCCGAGCAGGTCGACGAACAATCCCAAGTGATCTACACAACCAATGCCAGCCGCGTTCATTCTAAAGGGGGCAAGATGGGTGTGGGCGGCGGCAAGACGGGCGGCTGGCCAGATGGAATGGACGATGGACTCGTCCGATTCATTCGGATGAAATACAGCGGCTCTGGATGGGATGACGGGATGGACTCCAAGTCCCGCGCAGACCTGAATTTCCTGGACTTCTTCCGCTCGCTGACCGGCTTTAAGACCTCGACCAAGACCGAGGCCCACAGCATCGGGTTGCTCGCCCGCTATCCTCCGGGAGAGGCACCGCCGTTCGTCTACATGACCGGGGATGGCAGCATCTCGGTTTCGGGCCGGGAGATCGAAATAATGCGTAAGTACCTCCAGGGTGGAGGCATGCTGTTTGCCGATTGCGGGAGCCCGCAGTGGAACGGAAGCTTCAGGAACTTCATCCGGGATGTCTTGCCCGGGGAGCCGTTACTGAACATCAGCAACGATGACATAATCTTCCAACTGCCGTTCTCGTTTGAGACCGGCGCGCCACCCCTGTGGCATCACGGTGGCAATCGGGCACTCGGCATCAAGTACAAGGGGCGCTGGGCGGTCTTCTACCACCCGGGCGATATCAACGACGCCTGGAAGAACAACCGCGGCGGCCTGTCCGCCGCGAAGGCCGATGGCGCGCTGGAGATGGGCGTGAACATCGTCTATTACTCCTTCACCAATTATCTTGAACTCACGCGGAAGTTCCGTAAAAAATGATCGACACACTCTTTCCATACACGGGTCTGCTGGGAGCTTTGGCGCTCATCGCCTGGGCCGGGTCGCTGTATGTCCTGGTGCAGGTGATGCGCAAGGCCTCGAGGCCGCGAATCTACCTCCTCGCATTGGGGCTGGCGATGCTCTCTTCGCTATTCTACGGCTGGAGTACCGAGTATTGGTTTAGCGTGGTCAGACTCGATCGGACCGAAGAGATCCAGAAAGCCCAGGCGGATCAGAAAAAGGCTGATGCCGAGGAGCGTGAGAGGGAGAGAGCCGAAGCAGCGGAGAGGGGCGAAGAAGTCGGCACGGATGAGGGCGCACCCCTCCCAAAATCCAACGCGCTCGCAACCGGACTGACCTTTGTACAGGATAGTCCCGATGATCTGAAGCAGGGCGGCTATTCCGACGCTACGCCGACCTACCTCGAGACAGGCAAAAAGGTCCGCACCCGCCCGTCGGCGACCAATCACCCGGCCGGTGCACGGGGTACGAATCACGTGGCCAAGGTCGGGGGTACGAATCACGTAGGTGGCGCCGGCGCCGATTCCGCGCCGTTTGATTCAGATGCGGCGGCCGAGAATGAGAAGGCGGAGCAGTCGGGCAAGGAAGGACAGGCAGAGATCAACGCCATCTACCTGAAAGGGCCCCAGCTTCGCGTCGTCAATCAGATCCATCGCCTCTCCGGGATGGCTATCGATCTGCTGTTGATTGCGGTGCTGATGACGATCCTGTGGAATTACGTCGTGACGTTTAACGCGCCGTGGAACACGTGGTGGCCACTGCCGCTATCGGGCGAGGCGATCGATGCGTTCTCGCCCAAGCGCCCCACGCAGATGCTGCGACCGGGCGATGAGCCGTATGCGCCGCCCGAAGTCTTCCTCGGACGCGCGCTCCGAAAAGGCGAAAACGTGATCTATTTTGGCCAGCGCCCGATCTGGGAGTCGATGCCCGCAGTGCCTCGGCTCTC
>JBIJDW010000303.1:0-4245 GCA_044343885.1 Kiritimatiellia bacterium | reverse complement strand
CCCGGCGCGTTCGCCAAGGATATCCTCGATGCCAACAAACGGGACTACGAGGAGCGTCTGGCCGCCTGCCGCATGATCCTCTCCGCCGACGAGCCTGTCCCGACCGTCGTCGGGCTGCTGGCATTAGCCCGGGATCCCCGCTTTCATCTACCGTGCGCATACGTGCAGTTCCTTCGAATCGCAGGGACGCGGCATTCCGATCCAATTACCGACGAAGCGCGGTGTGAGGGACCACTGGCGAGCATGATGAACGAGGTGTACATCCGACTCCAGGCGCACAATCGCACCTCGGTCCAGATCACGGGCACTCGCCTCGAAGTCAGGCGGAGTCTCTATCCCAACGCAGCGCTCGAACAGTATGTCCGCAATGCCGTGATGCATCGGGTCTACGAGTCTACCAATGCCCCATGTCAGGTGTACTGGTTTGACGATCGGGTCGAAATCACAAGTCCGGGCGGGCCCTATGGCGCGGTCACTTGCGAGAATTTCGGCAAGAAAGGGTTGTGCGACTACCGGAATCCTAACCTGGCCGACGCCATGAAAGTCTTGAAACTCGTACAGCGGTTCGGTGTGGGCCTCGACATTGCGCGCCTCGCGCTGGAGGAAAACGCCAGTCCGCCAGCGGAGTTCGACCTGAGCCCCAATCACGTCCGTGTCATCATCCGTCCCAGAGATATGAGCCGCCCATGAGCACCGACGATAAACGCAGGAGGTGTCCACTGGGTTGCGGCAGGTATTGAAGGAAGAGCAGGGAAAGGGGTGTTAGGATGTTGCCTGATCTTATGGGGAATCCGCAGGCCGTAGAGGCGGTGCGGCTGGCGCTGGAAGAGGATGTGGGGCCGGGGGATGTGACGACGCTGGCGCTGGTGGACCCGGATGCGCAGGCGGTTGGAGCGATCCTCAGCCGCGCGGCGTGCCGCGTGGCCGGAGGCGCCGTGGCGGCAGCCGTGCTGCGAGCGGTGGACCCGGATGTGGTCTGCGAGACCATCATTGCCGATGGCTGTGACGCGAAGCCCGGTGCGACGTTGCTCGCGATCCGCGGACGCGCGGCGGCGATCCTGACCGCCGAACGGACGGCCCTGAATTTCATGCAGCGGATGTGCGGCATTGCCACGCTCACGAGCCGGTTTGCCGAGGCCGTCAAGCCGTGGGGGACGCAGATCCTCGACACCCGCAAGACCACGCCCGGATTGCGGATTTTCGAGAAATACAGCGTGCTGTGCGGCGGGGGCGCCAACCACCGCTTCGGCCTCTTCGACCGTGTGCTGATGAAGGACAACCACCGCCGGCTCTGGCAGGGCGGCGATCCGTCGCGGCTCGATCTGGCTGTCGCGGCGGCGCGGCGCTGCTTCCCCGCGATCCCGGTGGAGGTGGAGGTGGAGAGCATCGAGGAGCTGGTCAGCGCTCTGCGCGGCAAGCCCGATTGGGTGATGCTCGACAACATGGATTGCGCCACGATGCGCGAATGTGTCCGCCTCACAGCGGGTCAGGCGCGGCTGGAGGCCTCCGGCGGGATCACGCTCGAACGGGCCGCAGCGGTGGCGGCGACCGGCGTGGATGCGATATCGCTGGGGTGCCTGACTCATTCGGCCCCTGCGGTGGATTTGTCTTTGGAATGGGATGCGGTTTGATCAAAGGAGGCGGCTCATGCGGTGTGTCGTGATCGATGTCGGCAACACGTCGACCAGTCTGGCGTTGTATGCGGACGGCCGTATCTCGCGGTTTGCCCATGTGACCGGCGGGATCGTCAAGAATCCGGATGCTTGCGCCGCTGCGGTGCGGCGGGCCGCCCGGGGCGGGGTTTGCGGCGCGGTGCTAGGGTCGGTCGTTCCCAAGACCAACGCGCTGTGGCGCACGCTGGTTACGCGCGAACTGGGCTGTGCACCGTTGGTGGTGCGGGCCGGGATACCGATGGCAGTGGAGGTCGATTATCCGAAGCCCGAGACCATCGGCGCCGACCGGCTCGCAAATGCGGCCGGCGGCGTGGTGAAATACAGCGCGCCGCTGATTGTTGCCGACTTCGGCACGGCCCTGACGTTCGACATCGTGACCCGGGAGCGGGGCTACATCGGCGGCGTGATTGCGCCGGGACTGCCGCTGATGACCGACTATCTGCACGAGCGGACGGCCCTGCTGCCGCACGTGGCGCCGGGCGGGGCGTGTCCGAAGATCGGACGCAGCACGCGCGGAGCGATCCAGATCGGCGCACGCATTGGCTACCGGGGCATGGTGCGCGAGATTGTCGGCTACCTGTTGCAAACGATGGGGTCCGGCGTCACGCTCGTCGGAACCGGCGGTTTTGCCCGCTGGGTGCTAAACGGAATCGACCTGCCTTTTGTGATTGACCCGCACCTGACCTTGTTCGGGCTGGGGACCATTTTTGAACAAAACGCGGGAAGCAAAAAATGAAGGGGGAATGCATGATAAAAACACAAACAGTGGACGTGGTGCTCGGCGTGACCGGTTCGATCGCCGCATACAAGGCGGCGGAGCTGGTGCGGCTGATGGTCAAGGTGGGGTGGACGGTGCATGTGGTGATGACCGAGGCGGCGACCCGGTTCGTGACGCCGCTGACCTTCAGGACCCTCTCGCGCAACCCGGTCGGCGTGAATGCGTTGGATGATCCGGAGGACTGGATGCCGGGGCATATTTCACTCGCCGAGCGGGCCGACATCGTGGTGGTGGCGCCCTGCACGGCCAACGTGCTGGCCAAGCTGGCCCACGGTCTGGCCGACGATTTGCTCACCGCCACCGTGCTCGCCACGCGCGCGCCGCTGCTGATTGCGCCAGCGATGAACACGGGGATGTGGGAGCATCCGGCGACCCAGGCCAATCTGACGACGGTGCGTGCGCGCGGCGCGGGGATCGTTGAGGCCGCGACGGGCGAGCTGGCCTGCGGCACCACCGGCCCCGGCCGCATGGCCGAGCCCGAGGCGGTTCTTGAAGCGGCGCGGCGGATGATCCTCAATGGCAAACACGGACAGTCTTAAAAAACCGCGCGTTCGCCGTTTGATCCGATTCACGGATGTGGCGGCGTTGCGTCGGTGGTTGGATGCGGCCCGCGCGACGCCGGCATGGTCGGACTGGAAATGGCAGATGCGCCAGACGCTCGATGCGGCGGATCTGGCCCGCCTCGGCCTCTTGGCGCACCCCGACGCAGCCGCAGCCGCCCTCCGCTATCCGGTGCGCGTGTCGCCGTATTATCTGGCGGCGGGCGATTTCACCGATCCGGCTGATCCGCTCCGCGCGCAGTGGCTGCCCGTTGCGGGCGAGATGGCGGTGGCGGTAGGGTATTGCGCCGATCCCTTCGAGGAAGTCGCGCACTCGCCCGTGCCCGGCCTGGTGCATCGGTTCCCCGACCGCGTTCTGGTGCTTGCGTCGGCGCGGTGCGCCGTGAACTGTCGTCACTGCACCCGCAAAAATGATTTTGAGAGCCGTGCCGTGATCACCGATGCAGCGGGGTTGCGCGCGGCGGTCGCCTATGTCCGGGCCAACCCCGGTGTGCGCGAGGTGATCCTGTCGGGCGGCGATCCGCTGCTGGAAAACGACGCGGACGTGCTGCGGCGCGTGCGAGCCTTTGCCGCGCTGGCGCAGCTCGACGCGGTGCGAATCGGCACGCGAACGCCGGCGACGCTGCCGATGCGAATCACCGGCGCATTGGCCCGGGCGCTGGGCGCATCCAAAAAAATATGGGTCAACACCCAGTTCAATCATGCAAGCGAGCTGACAGCCGAGGCGGCCGAGGCGTGCGGGCGGCTGGTGGATGCGGGCATACCGGTGTCCAATCAGGCCGTCCTGCTCCAGGGGGTGAACGATTCGGTCGAGGCGCTGGCGCGATTGTGTTCGGGCCTGCAACGGATCCGGGTGCGGCCGTATTACGTCTTCATCGGCGATCCGGTGGCAGGAACGGCCCATTTCCGCGTCTCGGCCAAGCGGGCCGTCGAGCTGGCCGATGCGCTCGCGCAGCGGGTCGGAGGACTGGCCATGCCCCGCTTCGTCGCCGATATTCCGGGCGCTCCCGCCAAGACCGCTGTGCAGGACTTAGCTCTTGCACCCCCCTCTCTGGGGTGTTTGCAAGAGAGAAGTCAGGAGTCAGAATACAGGAGTCAGAATACAGCTGTGGACGCCAAAGTGAAAGTGTCGTGAAAGCGGCGGTTTGAAAATGGTGCATTTTCTTCGCGGCGTCTTCTTCCATTCCTGTCAATAGACCATCTTCTTCCCCCCGTCGGTGGTGGACGAATCGGG
>JBIJDW010000301.1:0-4251 GCA_044343885.1 Kiritimatiellia bacterium | reverse complement strand
CAACCCGGCCTGATGATGCGACAAACGGCCATTGGACGAGAGTATGGGCGTATCCGAGGCCGTTGCGCGCACCCCTGAAACAAAAAATGATAAAGGGTCAGAAATTAGATGCGTTCGCCCTGCCCTATGCCACAGGACAAACGTATCTTGTTTCTTCGCCATGACCTATGCTAGGTTAATTTCAGTTTTCAGTCTTCCCGTTTCAGCTTTCTCTTTTTGCTTCGCTTCTTTTTGCTTCGCTTCTTGACACACGCCGCGCGTTTCTGTATATAGGAATGTATGTGACTCGCGAAGAAAACGAAGGGCAGAGCGACGCCATGGGACATGTGCTGATAACGGGGGCGTTTGGGTTTGTGGGGGCCAACCTGTCGGCCTATCTGGCTGAGCGGGGCAGGGGAGTCTGGGCACTGGATGTGGTCGGGGCTTCTCCCGCATCCGGTGGCGCGTATGCACGGCTGTTTACGTGGGACGATCTGGGTCGGGTGCCGTGGGGTGAGATTGATGCGGTGGTGCATCTGGCCGGAAAAGCGCATGACACCCAGCGCACAGTCGACGCCCAAAGCTATTTCGACATCAACGCGGGGCTGACCGATAGAATCGTGCGGCGGATCGTGGACGCCGCACCGCCGCGTCCGATCCGGTTCATCCTGTTCAGTTCCGTCAAGGCGTGCGCCGATGCGGTTGACGGCGTGCTCACGGAAGACGCGGTGCCTGCCCCTCAAACGCCCTACGGGAAGAGCAAACTGGAAGCGGAACGGATTGTCCGGGAGGCCGCCGCCGCGCGACCCGAGGCCCTGTGCGGCGTGATCCTGAGGCCCTGCATGATTCACGGCCCGGGAAACAAAGGGAACCTCAATCTGCTGTACACACTGGTTCGAAAAGGGGCGCCATGGCCGCTGGGCGCGTTCGACAACCAGCGCTCGTTCGCCTCGATCGGGAACGTCTGCGCGGTGGTCGATGGACTGCTGACCGGAAATGCGGTGTCCGGGATCTATCAGGTGGCCGATGACGAAACCCTCTCGACCAACGAGCTGATCACCCTGATGGCCGAGACGTTGGGCAAGCCTGCGCGTATTTGGAGTGTACCGGCTGGCTGGATGAGACGAGCGGCACGGATTGGCGACGCACTGCGGTTGCCGCTCAACAGCGAGCGACTCCGGAAGCTGACCGAATCCTACGTGGTCTCCAATCAGAAGATCAAATCCGCGCTGGGATGGAAATCCATGCCGGTGGCGACGCGAGCGGCGATGAAACTGACGCTGAATAGGCTGTAAGACGAATGACGCGGAAGCCTATCACCAACGTCGCATAATATATGTTATGTAAACTCGCGTGTCGCGTTTTCGCGAATTTGAACGAAAACCGATGGGCTCAACTGATCATCGTCATTTTACGCAAATCGGCGAGTCGCGCTTCGATCTCGGACATGGTCAGTCGCTCCAGCCGTTCCAAGCTGAACGCTTCAACTCCAAACGACGCCACCGTCGCGCCATAGAGCAACGCGGTTCGGATGGCCGCCTCGTCGGTTCGGCCGGAACGGGCCAGAAAGCCGAGAAATCCGCCCGCAAAGGTATCGCCTGCACCGGTCGGATCGGTCACCGCATCAACAGGATAGGCCGGAATGATCGCCAGACCATCCTTGGAAAACAGATGCGCTCCGTGCTCGCCCTTCTTGATTACCACGTAACGTGGCCCCAACGACAGAATTGCCGCAGCGCAATCCCTCAGGTTGTGCAGGCCCGTCAACAACCGGGCTTCGCCGTCGTTGAGCATCAGCAGATCCACCCGCTTGATCACGCGATGCAGAGCTTCTCTCGCAATGTTGATCCACAGATCCATTGTGTCGGCAATGACGAAACGCGCCCCGCAGGCTTGATTCAAGACGTGCTCCTGAAGCTCCGGACCGATGTTGCCCAACAGCACATACGGTGTGCCCCGAAAGGCTTCCGGCAACTCCGGTTTGAAGTCGGCAAAAACGCCCAGCTCCGTCCGGATCGTCCGGCGATTGATGAAGTCCGCCTCATACTCCCCGCTCCAACGAAAGGTCGGGCCTGACGCGCGCTGCAAACCGGCCAAATCGATATCAAAAGAGCGATATCGCGCCATAAACGCTTCGGGGAAATCCGAGCCGACGATACCAACCGCGCCGACACGTGCGAAGAATGAGGCCGCGGCACAGGCGTAGGTCACCGAGCCACCCAAAACATCCTTGCGCGCCTCCCGTGGCGTGGCAATATCGTCAATCCCGATCGAACCGACCACCCAGATGTCGACCGAACTCCTTGTGCTGCCCGTGTCTGCCTTCGTCCCCCCATCGTTCATAGCGACCTTACCTTTTTTGATTGATATAATGAGCGATTGCATCGAAGGCCAGAATATACCCGTAGCCACCAAACCCCATGATCTGGCCGATGCAAACCGGAACCGTCAGACTCTCATGACGAAACGGTTCGCGACTGTGTGTGTTGGACAAATGGACTTCGATGCAAGGCAGACCGCAGGCGCTGATGGCATCGCGCACGGCCACGCTGGTGTGCGTATAGGCGGCCGGATTGATGATGAGGCCATCGCACATACCGCGGCTCGACCCGATGTGCCGCACCAGATCCCCCTCGACATCGCTCTGGAAATGCTCGACCGAAGCGCCCGTTGCCGCAGCATGCTGGGTCACAGCCCGCACGATGTCATCGAGTGTCTCCCGGCCATAAATCCCGGGTTCCCGCGTTCCCAACAATGCCAGATTAGGCCCGCTTACGATTCGTATGCGCACGTTCATGGCTCCCCTACTCCTTTTTTCTCGCACAGTGGCCTGCGTGTGGACCGTTTGCGCAACCGCCACGCGGCTTCGACGCGCGGCGCAACTCGGTAACCGGTATGCGTTGTTGCTGATGGTCGGCGGTCCGCACCGTCACGATACCGCGCAACACATCGTGTCCGACAACCACACCCGTCGCACCGGCCCCTTCGACCTCCGTGCCCAAAGGCGGCAAAGCATTAGTCGCATCACAGTATTGCTCAAATTCGTACAGCATGCAACACTTGATCCGTTCGCACCCACCGTTGAGACTCGTCGGCAGAAGCGGTACGCCCTGAATTTTTGCCATGCCGATATTAATCGGAAAAAACTCGTTCAACCACGTGCAGCAACAATACGCGCGGCCGCAGCACCCGATGCCGCCGATCATAGCGCATAACTCCCGGGGCCATACCGGTCTCAAATCGATGCGGGCTTTGATGTCAACCGGGATCAGGGCGATGAGCCGAGTCTTATCCAGTTCCTCCTCGCATCCGAACTGAATCACGAATCGGTCGTGGTTCAAACTGTAATGGGCCTTCAGCGGCTTGAAAACGATGCCGCTGGCACGAACCCGTTCGGCGATCCGCCCCAGGTCAATTTTGGCCGCCGCCCGATTCGCCTCGATCCGGCTCTGATCGGCATCTGTGGCCATCCGAAGGAATGTGGCGGATTTCATATCTGCGGCCAACTCGTCATCTACGATCACACCGTCTTCCACGCAATCGTCAATCGCCACGATCACCGTGTCGCCCGGGTCTGGGGGATCGATGTCGGACTTCAATCGACAGATCCGCTTGCCTTCTCCGGCGATCTGCACGATACACACTTTTTCCAATCCAGTCATACCCGTTTCTCCGCTTGAACACCTGTGACGATGCGATCCATCCAATAAGCCAAAACGTAATCTTCCGAGAGGTTTCGTTCCAATTGGCGCTGTATCCCGTCAATGGCCGAGACGTTGGCCAGCGCCTGCCCGCCCGTCAGACCCGCCGCACGCATGCGCAGGGTCTCCTGCTGTTCCGGATAATGCAGCAGATCGGTCGCGCCACCGGAACGAATCACCAGTAAATCCCGGTACCAGTCCTGCAGCGCAATCAGGAGCGCCAGACGCTGTTCCCGGTAACGTGCGCTGATGCGCGCACTCAACACATCGCTCGATGCGTCTACATCGACCTCGTTTTTTGCCTCAACCTTGACCTGGGCCTCCGCCTCCTCTTTCAGCGTCGCCAGTAAAGCGCCTATTTGGGCGGCTGTCGCCAGCGCCGATATCGGACCCGGCGGAAGCGGCGCGGCGAGAATCTGCAACAGTTCGCTGCGCCAGGCGGCGTTCAGCGTGTGGACATCGTGGTCCACATCCAATCGCTGGCAGCGCGAGAGAATGGTTGGCAGGAGGTTCTGTGGACTGTCGGTGAGCAACAGAAACAGGGTCTGTGGCGGCGGCTCCTCCAAGGTCT
>JBIJDW010000045.1:0-13162 GCA_044343885.1 Kiritimatiellia bacterium | reverse complement strand
CCCGGTTCCCGTCTATTGGGAAGGCGGTGGGTGATCCCGCTGGCCGCCGCCGCGAGTCTGATGATCGCTGTCGGCGGCGCATGGTGGTTCAACCGGCCGCAGGCCGGGTCGCTGGAGTTGCGGGTGGTGGAGGTTCAGGGGTCCGTGTTCAGGGGTCAGGCGGTCGTTACCGAGTCACCGAGTCACCCAGTCACCGAGTCAGGGGAGGGAATGAACGCCCAACGCCCAACGCCCAACGCCCAACATCCAAATGGGGAAGCTGGCGCGACACTCGCCACTCGCCACTCGACACTCAAGATCGGCGATGTGATCAGGCCTGGTGATGGCGTCGAGGTGGGGGCCAATGGCTACGCGAAGCTGGTCTATCCCGACCGCACACGGGTGGAACTGCAGCAAAACACCCGCCTGCGGGTGACGCTGGAGGCAGGCAAGGCGAAGAACGCCAAACGGCTCGCGCTGGAGGCCGGCACGCTGGTCTGCTCGGCGGCGGCGCAGAGGAAGGTGTTTGCGATCCAGACGCCGCATGTCGTGGCGCGGGTGGTCGGGACGCAGTTCAGCCTGGGCGTGAGGGAGGCGGAGTCCAGACTGGAGGTACAGGAGGGGAAGGTGGCGTTGATCCAGGGGGATAAGATCCTGGAGGTGACAGCCGGGAAGGCGGCTATCGCAACGGCCACGGGCATGGAAATGGCGCGCGGGGTTGTGTATACGTGGGGAAATAACCAATTCGGCCAACTGGGGATCGGGACGACAAATGATAGTCCGAATCCTGTGCTCGTGCCGGAACTGGATGGCGTGATGGCGGTCGCCGCAGAATTCGGGCACACGGTCGCGCTCAAGGCAGATGGGTCCGTCGTTGCCTGGGGCAGGAACGATATGGGCCAGCTCGGCGATGGCGCGACCACGGAACGACTGCGGCCGGTACCGGGGCTTTCCGGGATTGTGGCGATTGACGTGGGAGACATGCACACCGTGGCGCTGAAGAACGACGGCGGAGTCTGGGCGTGGGGGCGCAACGCCGACGGCCAACTCGGCGACGGCACCACCAACAACCGCGCCATTCCCGTGCAGGTTGTGGGCATCTCCGAGGTGACGGCTATCGCCGCAGGACAGCACTATGCCGTGGCGCTCAAGCGCGACCAGACCGTCTGGGCCTGGGGTCGCAACGGTTATGGTCAACTCGGCGACGGGACGCATCGCAATAACCGCCTTGTGCCGGTACAGGTAAGAATGGCCGACGGAACTCCGCTTGGCGGGGTTATGGGCATCACAGCGGGATATAAACACACGGTGGCGCTCAAGAGCGACGGCAGTGTCTGGGCCTGGGGCAGAGAAGGGCCTAGTAGCGCAAGTGATCGTCTCACCCCAATGCCGGTGAAGTTGGCGGATGGCAGTCCGTTGAGCGGGGTCATTGCCATTGCGGCGGGGGCCTATCACACGGTGGCGCTCAAGGCCGATGGCACGGTCTTGGGGTGGGGAGATCGCGAAAGAGGTGCACTCGGTAGCGGCGACAGTAGCGGAAATAGGCTTGTTCCGGTGCCAGTGAAGTTGCCGGATGGCAGTCCGTTGAGCGGGATCACCGCCATTGCGGCGGGATATAGCCATTCTCTGGCGCGTAAGGACGATGGCACGCTGTGGGCCTGGGGCGGCAACTGGCATGGCCAGCTCGGTGACGGGACGGTGACAAAAACAGGGGAAGCCGGCAAACCAACCCCAGTGCAGGTCAAGAAGCAGGACGGTACGCCGCTGGGCGGGATCATTGCCATTGCGGCGGGCGAGTCCCACACGGTGGCGGTGGCGGGGGAGTGACCCGCCTTCGCGCGGACGCTACGGCGCGGTCTTCGCTTCGCTACGAGGAGAGTGACGAGTGTCGGGTGTCGGGTGTCGGGTGTCGGGTGTCGCGGGAGAGAGTGTCGGGTGTCGGGTGTCGAGTGTCGTGGGAGAGAGTGTCGGGTGGAGAGTGAAACTGGAAACTTGAAACTGGATGAGGGTGGGATGCGAAGCGCTTGGTCGAGTAAGTGTAGGGGTGTAAGGGTGAGCGTGTAAGGGTGAGCGAGTAAGGGTAGAGAGAGTGCAAGGCGCACACTTAAACGCCACACTTAATCGGTTACACTTACTCGATCCGCTTAAACGGAAGGACCGAATAGGCGGTTCAGGGATTAGCGGCCGCCGTCGAGCGGCGGCCCTACGGGATAGCGAAGAAGGAGCGAGACATGAAAAAGCAAACGATGGTGTATGTGCTAATCGCGGGCTTGCTGGTGGCATCGTTCCTCGCGGCCTTGGCCTTTCGTGCTGCGGCGGCGCGAAGGGCGCAGGCGGAGATCGAAGCCATGGCCACGGAGCCAGAGGACGCAACCGACCAGCTCAAGTGCGTGACGGTGAACGCTGGCGAGACGGCGACGGCGTCGGATAAAGGTATTGAAGTGCGGCCAACTGCGCCGGAAGAGACGAAGCAGTAGGTTGCAGTTGGAAAGGAAGCGGGAAGATGAAGACGGTTGACGACTACGGCGACGACTACGGATACCGAGGGGCATTCCGAATCCGTCCACCGTAGTCGCGTGCCTCGGCGTAGCTGCGTAGCGCGAAGACGGGTCGCCGTAGTCGTCCACCGGTTTCTGCCGTCGTGAGACGTGGCTTGAGCGAATGGGCGAGAGGTCGGAACGAGGCGGTAGCGTAGGGCCTGCGCTCTTGTCGCGCCGTAGCGTTTACGCGAAGGCGGATGACGCAGGCCGCAAGCGAATGGGTAAGGCGAATGAAGCGGCGCGCCGGCATCCGCCTTCGTTCGCTGCGCGAACTACGGCGCGACGAGAGCGGCGGCCCTACGAGAGACGGTCGAAGAGGGAACATGGACGGAATTTGTACAACGCATCTCCTGCGGTCTGTGAACGGCGAGTCTCGATCAAGACTCTGCGGATTCTCACGTTCCGTGTTCGTACGGGGCGCGGCTCTTCTGCTTGCTCTGGCTCCGGCGACCGGACGCACGGCGCCGATGATCGGGCTGGACATGCAGGGGAATACGCCCGTCCTGCAATCGGACGACTGCCCCGGTCAGCGGCTGGTGCTGGAACAGTGCGGCGATTTGATCTCCACGAACTGGCAGGAGGTGGGGCGTTTCCGAAACCTCCTCTACCCTTATGAAGACGTTGCCGCCGTCGGCCGCAGCAACGGGTTCTATCGCCTCGTGGCCGCGCCGTTGCAAACGGAGGACGACTGGTCTAATCAGTTGCATCCGGCGGGCGGTGATCTGTTCACGACGAACGCGGGCAGCGGCCTGGCCAACATCCGGTACGTGAAGTTTCAGTTCTTCCTTTCCAAGCCGGAACGCGTCTTCTTCCAGGATTCCGCGCGCTGGGATACGCACTATGCGTTTGCCGGGGCGCGCTTTCCGGCGTGCGCCGGCATGACCGAGCCCGAGTACAACTTGCAGTCGCTCGATCCCGGTCCGAATCAGCGCATGGTGGCCGGTTCGATCCTGAGGGCCCCGGATCCGCTGAAACACGAGTTGGGTATTCAGATCGCGGGGAACGCGGCGTTTCCGATCAGTGATACGGCGGAGTGGCTGGCGGCTGTCCAACGGCGCCTAGTGCTCGATGCGGGGTGGCAGATGTTCTATATGCCTTCGGCCACACAACGGGCAGCAGCCGAGGCGGGCACGAACGCGTTGGCCGCCCGCGGCATCGTGCTGGATTCACTCGTGCGATGGGCCACCGAAAACGCTGGCTATTCGACCGGCTGGGCGCTGGGCAAGCTGGTGTTTGTGCCGGGCACGGAGATCAACGCCGCCTTGGGCGACGGAAGGCTGAAGTTCGGGGATATTCTTGTGACCGACTGGGTGCCGGCGGAGCTTCCGGTGCTGGCCGGTTATCTGTCGCTCGAACCAGCCACGCCCAGTTCGCATGTCGCCCTGCTGGCTCGCGCGCTGGGTCTGCCGTTCGCCTATGCCAACGCGGCCGGGACCCGGTCGCAGATTTCCGCTTTGTACGGGAAGGACGTGCTGATGGTGGTCGAAGAGACCAACAATCAATGCCGGATCACCTTTACCGACACCACCGGCTTGCTCACCCCCGAACAGCGGCAGGCCATTCTGGCCAGCAAGCAGGGCGGTTCACTCGACATCGTCCCCCTCGCCTCGGCCGGCACGATCAGCCGGGTCGTGGATTCAGTAACTCCGGCGGACGTTCGATACGTCGGGGGGAAGGCTGCGAACTTCGGCTTCCTGCGGCGGAGCCTGCCGACCAACTCTCCGGCGCCTGCCATCGCCTTCACCTTTGACCTCTGGGACGCCTATCTTTCGCAGACGCTGCCCGACGGCCAGACGTTGCGCCAGAAAATCGCCGCCCGGCTGGGTGCCTACACCTTCCCGCCCGACATGACAACGGTGCGCACCGATCTGGCGGCTGTTCGCAAACTCTTCACCGATACGGCGGATTTCAACGCCACCCAGCGCGCCCAGATCGTGGCGGCCCTGCAGGCGGCGGGATTCGGCGGCCGGATGATCCGGTTCCGCAGTTCGACCAACGTCGAGGACAGCGATGTTTTCAACGGTGCAGGACTCTATGACAGTTACAGCGGCTGCCTGGAGGACGATCTGGACGGCGACGTCTGGGGGCCTTGCCGCTGCGATCCAACCGAGCCCGAGGAGCGCGGCGTGTTCCGGGCGGTCCGCAAGGTGTACGCCAGCTTCTACAACGAAAACGCGTTTCTCGAACGTCTCCGGCACGGCGTGGTCGAAACCAACGTGGGTATGGCGATCCTCGTGCACTACTCCTCGCCGGACGCCGACGAGATGGCCAATGGCGTGGCCCTGCTGGCGATCGAGAAGACCGGCGGCGTGCGCCGGGCCAGCGCCAACATCGTGGCCCAGCTTGGCTCGGATTCCGTGACCAACCCGGACTCTTCCAAGCGGCCGGAAACCGTTATTGCGTCCTATGAGGGAACCAACACCGTCGCGGCGCCGTTGACCCGGACCGTGGCATCTTCGCTGACGCCAAACGGCGATCCGGTCATGACGTGGGAAGGCGACTACCGGACGTTGCTGGCTCAAATGAACACCGCTACGCTCGCCTACGAGGCCTACTACACGAACAAGACCTCTTTCGAACTGGACTTTGAGTTCAAGCGCCTGGCACCTGGAAACGTCGGCCTGAAGCAGATCCGCGCCGTGCCGCATCCGGTGCAGGTGCCACCGCCCGTGATCACCAACTCGTTCAGCGACACCAACGACTATCTGGTCGTGGATCTTTCCGCCGGACCATTCGCCACAAGCTATCCGGTGACCTATCTCAATGCCGTTCCGGATGGCGGGTGGACGGACGAATACAAGAGCACCAAGCTCGTGCTGCGCCGCATCCCGTCCGGCTGGTTCGAGATGGGCTCGCCTGATAATGAATACGGACGCTTGTCCGACGAGGAACAGCATGAGGTTATTCTTACGCATGACGTCTTCGTCGGGGTGTTCGAGGTGACGCAGAAGCAGTGGGAGCGAGTGATGGGCGACTGGCCGAGTTGCTTTACCAATGCGACGTGTCGCGACACCCGCCCCGTGGAACAGGTGAGCTACGATGACATCCGCGGCATCAATGCCGGCGCGAACTGGCCGGACTACAACACGGTGGACACCTACTCGTTCATGGGCAAGCTGCGGGCGCGGACGGGGCGGACGTTCGATCTCCCCACCGAGTCGCAGTGGGAATACGTCGGCCGTGCCGGCGTGGGCACGTCGTTGAACTCGGGGTCCGACATTGCAAACTTCATCCAGGACGACAACCTGGCCATGGTCGCCCGGTACTGGTACACCGGCGGGTCGAATTGGAATTCGGCGGGCGTCACTCAAAACAATTATGGAACGTTTGCGGGTGTGGACACTTCGGGGGGCACGGACAAGGTCGGCTGTTATCAGCCCAACGCCTGGGGGCTGTACGATATTCACGGTAATGTGTGGGAGTGGTGTCTGGATGTCTACGATGGTTATCCAGCCGGTCCGGTCTTCGATCCGCCAGGGGGAGCGAAGGACAGCATGGCCTTGGATATGCGGGTCTGGCGCGGCGGCGCCTGGGATTGCGGTAGCCAGTGGTATGGCTCCCCCAATTGCCGGATGGCGCGTCGCAGCCGCCGGGAATCCACGCACTTATTCCAAAATCTGGGCTTCCGTGTGGCGGCACCGCCGGGGCCATAGGGGGGCGGGAAGGGTTCAGGTGTCAGGGTTCAGGGTTCAGGAGGGAGCGGCACGCCGGCATCCGCCTTCGTTCGTTGCGCGAACTACGGCGCGACGAGAGCGGCGGCCCTACGGAAGACGCGGAATTGTAGGGCCTGCGCTCTTGTCGCGCCGTAGCGTTCACGCGAAGGCGGACGCCGCAGGCCGAGAGAAAGGAAATGACGATGAAAAGAACACCGAGTCGAGTTGGAATCATGGCACTGGCACTGGCCTTCTTGGCTGCGCCCATCGCCACCCGCGCCGACGAGCTGCGCATCCAGTCGCTCGACAACACGGGCGCGTTGACCTTCAACCGTATATCCACCGGCCAAGCCTACCGCGTGGAGTGCGCGACTTCCCTCACGGGCGCGTGGACTCGGCTCACCAACGCGGTGACCATCGACGGCATCCCGACCACGATGGACTGCATTCCCGGGCCGGGCAGAGGCGGGATTGCGACCGGCGCCGTGCCGATGCAGGCCTCGTCCATGTTCTTCCGGGCCGTGACCGATACGAACGACATGGTCCTGATTCCGGCCGGCGAGTTTGTCATGGGCACCACGACCAACGCAGGGTCACCCCTGATTCAGCACACGGTGTATGTGTCGCCCTTCTACATGGATCGGTACGAGGTGACGAAAACAACATGGGACAGCGTGTGCGCGTGGGCGGCGACGCATGCGTACACAGACCTGCTCAATACGTCCAAAGCCCACAGCAAGGGGCCAACGCATCCCATGCAGGATGTAGGTTGGTACACAGCCGCGAAATGGTGCAATGCGCGCAGCGAGATGGAGGGGTTGACGCCTTGTTTCACAAATGCGAACGGGTCGGTCTTCAGGCTTGGTTTTGTTGGAAACGGCACAATCACAATTCCCATTGGCTGCAACTGGAACGCCAACGGATACCGCTTGCCGACGGAGGCGGAGTGGGAGAAAGCGGCGAGGGGCGGTTTCAGCGGGCACCGATTCCCATGGAGCGACACGGATACGATTCAGCAAACGCGGGCCAACTATAGGGCGAACCCGAACACGGTGTTTGAATTTTACGACACGAATCCAACCGCCGGTTATCACCCGGCGTATACCAATGGAGGGGTGCCGTACACCAGTCCGGTGGGCGCTTTCGCGCCGAATGGATATGGCCTCTACGACATGGCCGGGAATGCGAACGAATGGTGCTGGGACTTCTATTCGGACACGTACTACGCCACGTCGCCGAACATCGATCCGCGTGGCCCGCCCCCGGATGCGAATTATCAGCATAGGCTCCGCGATTGCAGTTGGTATGCTGGGTCGTACCAGGCCCAATCCGGTGCTCGCAATTTTGACCGGTCGAGCGACGATCCCATGAACGAGTACCAGTGTTTCCGGATTGCTCGCTCTTTTACGAACACGGTGCCGAATCAGGCGCCGGTCATTGTCGAGGGGACGAACGCGAGCGTAACCATGAGCGAGGACGGCACGCCCACGGCATTCAGTCGGACCTTGCACGCCACAGATGCGGATGGCGATCCCATCGGCTGGTGGGTGCCGACGCAGGCGAACAACGGCATAGCCACGGTAAGTGGGCGCGGCACAAGCATGCCTATCGCCTACCAGCCGACGGCGAATTATAACGGCAGCGACAGCTTCGTGGTGCAAGCCTACGACACCTGGGGCGCGAAGACATCGATCACCGTGAACGTGACGATCCAGCCTGTCAACGATGCGCCGTTGGCCAACGCGCAATTTGTAAGCGTGGCGACCAATACACCCCGGGCAATTACGCTGACCGGCTATGACATCGTCGAAGGGTCGGCGATCACCTATGCAGTGGACGCCCCGCCGACGCATGGCGCTCTCTCGGGTACGCCGCCGAATGTCACGTACACGCCGGATCCGGGTTACAAGGGATCCGACAGTTTTACGTTCACGGTCAACGATCGCACAAACGACAGCGCGCCGGCAACCGTGACGCTCTGGGTGAATTCGATGGCGGCTTGGGGCGGAATGATGACGAACTATACGGCCAACGGGACCAACTACACGGCGCACATCTTCAAGACCGTGGGGAGCACCAGCCTCGTCGTTTCGGCGGGCGGCTCGGTGGAAGTGCTGCTTGTGGCAGGTGGCGGGGGCGGGGGCGGTGCCAATACCACAGGTGGCGGGGGCGGGGGCGGAGGTGCCGGTGGTCTGATCTACACCAACCTTGTGCTGGCTGCCGGGAGCTATGCGGTCACGGTTGGCGCGGGCGGAGTGGCCGGAAGGTGGTCGAGCGACACCGCGACGCAAGGAACGAACTCGACGATCGCCGGATTGACGGCGATTGGGGGTGGCTGCGGGAAGCTGCGCAATGCGGGCACGAGTGGCGGCAGCGGCGCGGGAGGATATGGCGCAGGGTATGCAGGCGGTTCGGGAAACCAGCCGGCCGGATATGGAAATAGCGGCGGCGTGGGCGGTCCCAATCCGGGTGGCGGTGGTGGCGGCGGCGGGGCTGGCAGCGCGGGGAGTGCCGGAGTTACTAACAGTGTGGGTGGCAGCGGAGGGGCCGGACGCATCTATGACCTTTCCGGTGTTTCAACCGGGTATGCCGGCGGCGGCGGTGGCGGTGCGCAAGTGGAAATCGGCGGCACGGCCACGGACGGCGGCGGACAGGGAGGAACCCGGAACATAAGTGGTGCCGTTGCCGGCTCGCCCAATACCGGTGGTGGCGGCGGTGGTGGTGCGTATAATAGCAATGGCGCCGTCGGTGGTAGCGGGATTGTGATCGTGCGGTACGGCGTCGCGGTGCCGTAAGTCCCCGATTTTGTAGGGCCTGCGCTCTTGTCGCGCCGTAGCGTTCACGCGAAGGCGGACGCCGCAGGCCGCAGGCGAATGGGTAAGACGAAAGAAGCGGCGCGCCGTCGAGCGGCGGCCCTACGAGAGAAGAGAGAATGACTATGGGAAGAACAATCTATTTCGTTCGGATCATGACCCTTGCGCTGGCTTTCATCGCCGCGTCGTTTGCTCACGCCGATGTCGTCATCAGCGAGTTCATGGCTGACAACTCTCACACCATCACCAACAAGTTGGGAAAGACCTCGGACTGGATCGAAATCTTCAACAACACGGGCGCCGCCACCAATCTCGCAGGCTGGCATCTGACCGACAACGTCGGCAACCTTGCCAAGTGGACCTTCCCCTCCACCAACCTCGCTGCAGGCAAGTTCCTGCTGGTCTATGCCTCCGGGAGCAACGGCGTGATCTTCGGCGAACTCCACGCCAGTTTCAAACTGGCCAAGGAAGGGGGGTATCTGGCGCTGGTCAGGACCAACCTGACGGTCGCCTATGCTTACACGAACTATCCGCCTCAGGATACCGATGTCTCCTACGGCATCGGTTCCGGCGTCAGTCTGCAGTATTTTCTCATCCCAACCCCCGGCGCGTCGAATACCGTCGGCCTGACCAACTTTGTCGCGGACACGAAATTCACCCCCAACCGCGGGCTCTATACAAACGCGATTGCCGTGACGATTGCAACCACCACCACTGCGGCGCAGATCTACTACACGCTCGACTGCAGCGTGCCCACGACGAACAGCACCTTGTACGCCGGCTCCATACCCGTCACCAACAGCACGGTGGTGCGTGCCTCCGCCTTCAAGACCGGTGCGTTTGCCACGGATGTGGACACGCATTCCTACATCTTCCCCCGCGACGCGCTGCGGCAGCCGGCGGCCCCGACAGGCTTTCCGGTCAACTGGACCGACAAGATCGGCAACGTCACGCCAGCGGACTACGCCATGGACACGGGCATCGTCAACAGCGTCCTCTACGGTCCTGTGATGACTCAGGCCGTTTACGCACTGCCGTTCCTCTCCCTCTCCACGGCCAACTCTAACCTGTTCGATGCGGCCACCGGTATCTATGCCAACCCGCTGGAGACTGGCAGTCTCTGGGAGCGGGCTGCCTCGGCTGAGTATGTCCGCACCAACCAGACCAGCGGCTTCGGCATCAACTGCGGGTTGCGCATCCACGGCGATACCACGCGCCCCTTCGCCACGACGCGCAAAAAAGCGTTCTCACTGCGGTTTCGCGCGCAATACGGAGCGGGTAACCTGTCCTGCGACCTGTTCGACGACCCCGCAGCCGCGCGCTCCTTCAATGACCTGTTGGTGCGCGGAGGCGGACTTGACGCCTGGAACAATGGCTACCAGCACACGCAAGCCCAATACCTGCGCAATGCGTTTGCGGCCCAGCTTCAGCGCGATATGGGCAACCCTGCGCCGCACAGCACGCCTACGCACGTCTATCTGGACGGCTTGTACTGGGGGGTGTACGACATCTCGGAGAAGTTGACCGGCGATTTTGCCGCCGACTACTTTGGCGGTTCGGCGAACAATTGGGATGTGTTTAACAGCGAATGGGACCAAGGTGACAATACGGCTTTCTACGCGCTGCTGGGCATGGTCAACGCGGGAACACTCACCAATGCGGTGTACCAGAAAATCCAGGGGAACAATCCCGACCGTACACGCAATCCCGCATACCCCGTCTATTTCGACGCGGCGAACTACAGCGATTACGTGCTGCTGCAGATGTGGTACGGCAACCGGGAGTGGATCGACAACAACCTCTGCCTGATGCGCAATCGCGATAACGCGACCAGCACCGGCTTCAAGTGGAGCGTCTGGGACTCCGAAGCCGGCATGACGGATAACGGCGACGGCGGCACCAACCTCGACATGACGGCCCAGGGCGATCCGACCGGGTTGCGGGGCGCGTTGTTCGAGAATGCGGAGTTCCGGCTGCAGTTTGCGGACCGCATGCAGAAGCATCTGTTCCACGGTGGCGCGCTGACGGCCGAGGCTGCCGCGGCGCGCTATCGCGAGTTGGCCGACCGCATCGAGCCAGCCCTTGTGGCCGAAAGCGCTCGTTGGGGGGATCAGGACGGCAATGCCGCGCACACGCTGGCGGAGTGGCGGACCGAACGCGACTGGGTGCTCAACACCTACTTGCCCCAGCGCGGGGCCGTCGTCCTTCAGCAGTTCCGGAACATCGGCGTTTTTCCCGCGATTGACGCGCCGGAGTTCAACCAGTACGGCGGCATCTTTACAAACGGCTTCTTGCTGTCCATGAGCGCCGCCAACGCCATCTATTTCACGCTCGACGGGAGCGATCCGCGGCAGTACGGGACGGGCGTCGCTGCGGGGAGCCTGTACACCAACGCGGTGGCGCTGACGCGCGCCGTGCGGGTGAAGGCGCGCGCCAGGCTCGACACCAACACCTGGAGCGCGCTTGCGGAAGCGATCTTTGTTCCCGAGCAGGAGTCGACGTTACGTGTCACGGAACTGATGTTTCATCCCCGGTCGCCAGCAGGCGCGGAGACGAACCTTTCCTATGGCGAGGGCGACTACGAATACATCGAACTGCGGAACACGGGATCGGGCGCGATCGGTCTGGCGGGGACGCGAATCAGCAATGGCGTGACGTTCGATTTCACCCAGGGAAGCGTGGACACGCTGGCGGCGGGCGACTATGTGCTGGTGGTTGCGAACCGGGCGGCCTTCACGAATCGCTATCCGTCCGTGCCCGGCGCGAAGATTGCCGGCGAATTCCAGTTCCCGGCGCAAAGCCTGTCCGATGCCGGAGAGGCCTTCGACGTGGTGGACGGCGCGGGGCGCGTCATCGCTTCCTTCACCTACAACAACGCTTGGTTTCCGGCCGCGGATGGCGCAGGCCATTCGCTGGTGCCGTTGTCCATGACGCAGACCAACAGCGTGCTGAACTACTGGCAGAACTGGCGGGCCAGCGCCTACCGGGACGGTTCGCCCGGCGCGGATGATCCGGCGCCGATCACGGATATCGTGCTCAACGAGGTGCTGGCGCACACGGATCCGGACAATGACTGGATCGAGGTCTACAACACCACGGCGTCGCCGGTCACATTCAGCGGCGGGTGGTATCTGAGCGACGACGCGGACAATCTCAAGAAGTGGCAGATACCGGCCACCGGCACGATTGCAGCTCACGGGTGGCGCTGCTGGGATGAGGTCACGGGGTTTCACACCAACCTGGTCGCCGGGTTTGGTCTCAACAAGGCTGACGACACGGTCTTTCTTTCATACCTGCCCGGAACCGGACAAGACCGGGTGGCGGACGCGGTGCGCCTGCAGGGGCAGGAGAACTCCAAGCCGTCGGGCCGCTATCCGGACGGCGCGCTGTATTGGCAGCAACTGGCGCCGACGCCCGGAGCCTCAAACCAGCTTGCCGCCGCGCAGGAGATCGTGATCAGCGAGATCATGTACCATCCAGCAGCCACGGCCAACAATCCGGAGAACAACGAGAACGACGAGTTCGTGGAGTTGTATAATCCATCGGGTTCGGCGGTGGGGCTGACCAATGTGAACGTGGATGTGGGTGGCGCCTGGCGGTTGAGCGGTGGAATCGCCTACACCTTCCCAACCAACACGGTGATCCCGGCGGGCGGCTATCGGGTGGTGGTGTCGTTCGATCCCGCGTCCGACGCGACCGCCCTGTCCCGATTCCAGACGGCGTACGGGCTGACCAACGGGCAGATTCAACTGCTGGGGCCTTTTTCCGGGAAGCTGGCCAATGAGGGGGATGTGGTGCGTCTGGAACGGCCGGTCTTTGGCGATCCGCCTGCGCCGTTGGAAGACATTTCGTGGCATCGGATCGACACGGTCACGTACTCCGGCCAGCCGCCCTGGCCTGCGAACGGCCAGGCGACGGGCAAATCGCTGCAGCGTCGAGAGGCGCGGTTGAGCGGGGACGCTCCCGCTTCCTGGTGGGGAGGCCTGGTGGCAACCCCTGGCCGGGGACCGGTCAGCGGAACCATCGTGGCGACGGGCACGGGGCGCGGCAGCGTGAGTCCCACGGGCGCAGTGACGGTGGCGCTTCAATCGAATGTGACGTTCACGATCACGGCAGGCGCGTGGGGGCATACGGACCGCGTGCTGCTGGACGGGTCCAGCAACATCGGCGCCGTGGC
>JBIJDW010000300.1:0-4262 GCA_044343885.1 Kiritimatiellia bacterium | reverse complement strand
ATCCCATGGGCTGGGACGCCTTCGGACTCCCCGCCGAACAATATGCGGTCGAAACCGGCACCCATCCGTCCATTACCACCGAGCGGAACATCAATCATTTCCGGGTGCAAATCAAGGCACTCGGTTTTAGCTATGACTGGGATCGCGAGGTCAACACCACCGATCCGGGGTATTACAAGTGGACGCAGTGGATCTTTGAGCAATTGCATAAGAAGGGGCTGGCCTACAGGGCCGAGGTTGCGGTCAACTGGTGTCCGGCGCTCGGCACCGTCCTGGCCAACGAAGAGGTGATCGACGGCCGCAGCGAACGGGGCAACCACCCGGTCGTCCGGCGTCCGATGTGCCAGTGGATGCTGCGCATCACCGACTATGCCGAACGGCTCCTCAATGACCTCGAGACCCTCGACTGGTCCGAGGGGATCAAGGAGATGCAGCGCAACTGGATCGGCAAGTCGGTTGGCGCCGAGGTGGATTTCATCATCGCCGGCTCGCAGGCGCGCGTGACGGTCTACACGACCCGCCCCGACACCCTGTTCGGCGCGACCTACATGGTGCTGGCCCCGGAACATCCGCTTGTGACGGCGATCACCACCGACGTGCAGCGCGCGGCTGTGCAGGCCTATCAGGAGGCGGCGTCGCGCAAGAGCGATCTCGACCGGACCGAGCTGAATCCCGGTAAGACCGGCGTCTTCACCGGGGGCTACGCCATCAATCCGGTCACCGGCGCGAAGCTGCCGGTCTGGGTGGCCGACTACGTGATGATCAGTTACGGCACCGGCGCGATCATGGCCGTGCCGGCGCACGACACCCGCGATTTCGAGTTTGCCCAGACCTTCAACTTGCCCGTTCGCTGCATCATCGAGCCTGACGCCGCCGAGGCGGCCGCTTCCGGCACGGACGTCGCGGCCGTGCTCGATGGCCGCGCCTGCTGGACCGGCAACGGCCGGATGATCCATTCCGCCAACGATCAGGGGCTGGACATCAATGGTCTCGAAGTGACCGAATCCAAGCGCCGCACCACCGAATGGCTGGCCGCGCGAGGCATCGGCAAGGAGGCCGTGAAGTACAAACTGCGCGACTGGCTTTTCAGCCGTCAGCGCTACTGGGGCGAGCCGTTCCCGGTGATTCACATGGACGATGGCTCCATCCGTCTGGTGGATGAAAACGATCTGCCGCTGACCCTCCCGGAACTCGCCGACTTCAAGCCGACGGGCACGGGCGAACCGCCGCTCTCCAAGTCCGGCGATTGGCTGACCTACATCGATCCCAAGACCGGCCAGCGCGGCCGGCGCGAAACCAACACCATGCCGCAATGGGCAGGATCCTGCTGGTACTACCTCCGCTACATCGATCCACGCAATCCCGATGCAATGGTCGATCCCGCCAAGGAAAAGTACTGGATGCCCGTCGATCTCTATGTCGGCGGCGCCGAGCATGCGGTTTTGCACCTGCTGTACGCCCGCTTCTGGCACAAGGTCCTCTTTGACCTCGGCTACGTCTCGACCTCCGAGCCGTTCCAGCGGCTGGTCAACCAGGGCATGATCCTGGGCATTTCCTACAAGGATCAGCGCGGTGCGCTGGTCTCCATGGATCACGTGCGCCACACACCCGAAGGCCCGGTGCACACGGAGACCGGCGAGACGCTCATTGAATTTGCGGCCAAGATGTCCAAATCGCTGAAAAACGTGGTCAATCCCGACGACGTGATCGGCGAATACGGCGCCGACAGCATGCGGCTTTACGAGATGTTCATGGGTCCGCTCGAGGCGGTGAAGCCGTGGAACACCCAGGGCGTCGAGGGCGTCTACCGCTTTCTCAAGCGCTCGCATCGGATGATTACCACGCAGCCGCTCACCGACGCGCCGATGGATCGCGAGCCATTGCGGATGCTGCACGCGACGATCAAGAAGGTGACCGATGATCTCGAAACGCTGGGCTTCAACACGGCCATCAGCCAGATGATGATCTGCCTCAACGCCTTTTCGGGTGATCGCAAGCCGTTGCCGCGAGCGGCTGCGGAAACCTACGTGCTGCTGCTTGCGCCGTTTGCGCCGCACCTCGGCGAAGAGCTGTGGGAAACGTTGGGACACACACAGAGCCTGGCGTACGAGCCGTGGCCGGCGTTCGACGAAACGGTTCTCACCGTTACCGAGGTCGAAGTGCTGGTGCAGGTGCAAGGCAAGCCCAAGGCCCGCATCCTGATGCCCGCCGACGCCGACGAGGCGACCCAGCAAGCGCTTGCCCTCGCGCATCCCGACGTCATCGCCGCCCTCGCCGGGCGTCCCGTGCGCAAAGTAATCTGCGTGCCGGGACGGCTGATCAACATCGTGGGTTAAGGACTAGGTTCTCGATTTTGTCGCCTGCAAGACGACCCAGAACGTGCTGCCGTGTCCGGGTTGACTCTCAACGCCGATTGTGCCGCCCTGCGTGTTTGCGGCCAGTCTGCAGAAGGCGAGGCCGAGACCGGTTGACGGTGTTCTGAGGGAGCGGGGACTCTGGGCAACAGAGAATTTTTCAAAGATCTTGCCGTGATCATCTGCCGAGATCCCAGGTCCTTGGTCTTGCACCCACAGCCGGATACCGCCGTCGGCATCTGCTTTCGCGCCCATGACAATCGCGGAGGAATCGGGAGAGTATTTGACGGCATTAGCCAGTAGGTTCGCTATCAGGCGGACGGTCAACTCACAATCGCAGTGCAACGCTGGACAGGTATCGGCGATTTGCTCGATGATGCGTGGCGATTGCGAAGGATCGAGCACTTGATCGCGTGCGGCTTGGAAGACTTTGGCGACTGTCGCGGTTTGCCACTGCAGGGGATAATGCGCCTGCTCCATCCGGCTGAGGTCCACCACGGTGGAGACCATTCGGCTGAGCATCCGCGTGCAGTGAATCGCGGACCGAAGGCTGGCCACGTCTTCCGCGCCTAGATTTTTGGTTCCATAGGCGTTGACCAATTGCAGATGTCCGAGCATCGCCATCAAGGGACTGCGCATGTCGTGCACCAGCATGTGCACGTAGGTGTCACGCTGGCGTTCAAGGACCTGGAGACGTTGATGTTGATTCTCCAATTCGACATAGGCCTGGCGTAACGCGAGATGGGTTCGCACGCGGGCCAGAACCTCGGCCTCGCTGAACGGCTTGGCGATGTAGTCCACGGCCCCGCAGGCAAAACCATGGGCAATATCTTCAATGGAGGCCATGGCGCTGAGGAAGAGAATGGGAATGACACGAAGCCGATCATCCGCCTTGAACCGACGACACGTCTCATAGCCATCCATTTCCGGCATCCGGACATCCAGCAGTATCACGTCCGGAGGATCCTTCAGGGCGGCGGCAATCGCCTGTGCGCCGCGGGTAAACATGCAGATGTGGTAATCGGTGTGAGCAAACGACTCTTCCAGCACGTGCAGATTCTCAGGCTCGTCGTCAATCACCATGATGGTTTCTAATCGGGTTTGAAGCCCGTGGGTTACAGACATGGTTCACCTCCTGCCACTCGTTCGCTTTCCAAGGGGAGCGTCACTTCCAAAAGGAGTCCGCATTCGTTACCGTTTCTCACAGAGATGCTCCCGTTGAAGAGATGAATAATACGGCGGGCCAAGGCGGCGCCCAAACCAAAGTCCCCGCCTCCCTTCAGCAAGGTGCGCTGGCCACCGATCTCAAAAAAGAGTTCGAGGGCTTGGACGGATAAACCCTGGCCATCTGTGGAAATGTTAATACAAACCGTATGCGCGTCACAGGCGGCCTGGATCTGGATGCGTCCGCCATTGATGACGCAACAGGCTGCTGTCAGAAACAGATCCGTCAGGGCGCGATACAGGAGATCCGGGTAGCCTCGCACCTGAACCTCCGGCAGGACGCCAATGGAGAGAGAGGCAGATACGCCGGTCTGGTGAAGCTCATACGAGCTTAATGCCACGTGGAGGGCGTGTGCGATGGGAATCTGCTGAAGATGGAACTGTTCCGAGGCGACATCAATTTGCGAGAAGGTACAGGCGTCGGAAATCAATTTCTCAATTCGTTTTCGGGAATGGTCATAAATGGCGCGTAAGGACTGCTGTTTGGAATGAGGCGGCAAATCCATAAACAAGAGTTCCGCAATACCCAATATACCCGTCAGGGGCGTTCGCATCTCGTGCGAGAGCATGTTGAGCCAGTCGGTCTTGGCATCGTCCCAGATTCGCAGGCGCCGATGTGCCGCGACGAGATCCTGCATGCGCTGTTGGACCTGACCTTCCAAAAATGTCTGATATTGATGCATC
>JBIJDW010000299.1:0-4264 GCA_044343885.1 Kiritimatiellia bacterium | reverse complement strand
CTTCGCGTTGCAGCAAGTTATGCCCGGAATGGCGTTGATTCGCTGGTGCGCATAACGGCGGCGTTTGTCGAATTCCGCCAGCCATTTCGGAAGGTGATCTTGCGGACCCTGCAGCGCGGCAACCGCGCCCTTCTGCGCGAAACTGGTCGGGTTGCTCGTGCTGTGACTCTGGACGGCGTCAATGGCCAGTGTGAGTGACGACGACAGCGTCGCCGCGCGGTGGGATATTTTGTAGTTCACGGGTGGGTTCCTTTGTGCGCTGCATCTTTCTGAAAAGGGGTGTCCGCAGGGCGCAACGTCTCCCCGGATGTCGCGTTTCGTTGACCGTCGTCCGAACAGCGACAAACACGTTTCAGGAAACGATTGCGTCAAGCGGACCCCCTTCTTGGGCCTCAAAGACCGATACGTTTTTTCAATTCGGCAAGTTGTGTCTTCATCCGGACAGGAAGCCTGGAGCCGGCTGTAGCAAGGTACTCTTCAATCTCCGGCACTTCGCTTTTCCAGCCTTCCACATCGATGTGCAGCAATTCGGCTATTTCCGCCTCGCCGACCTTCAAACCGCTGACATCAAGATCGCCCTGGTTCGGCACATAGCCGACCGGTGTCTCGGCGGCACCGACCTTTCCTTCGACACGCTCGCACATCCATTTCAAAACGCGACAGTTGTCGCCGAAGCCGGGCCACAGCCATTTCCCGTCGCTGGACTTCCGGAACCAGTTCGTATAGAAGATCTTCGGAGCCTTGGCCCCGAGCTTGTCGCCCATGTTGAACCAGTGCTGCCAGTAGTCGCCGATGTGATAGCCGCAAAACGGCAGCATCGCCATCGGGTCGCGTCGAATCGCTTTTTTCGCATCCAGCGCTGCCGCTGTCGCTTCGGAGGCGGCCGTAGCGCCCATATAGACACCGTGGTCCCAGTTATAGGCCTCGGACACGAGCGGCACGAGTTTCGAGCGGCGTCCTCCAAAGACAAAAATGTCGATTGGCACGCCGGCGGGGTCTTCCCAGTCCGGGCAGATCACCGGGCACTGCCGTGCCGGGGCGGTGAAGCGCGCATTGGGGTGAGCGCCCTTGACGGGCTTGCCCTCGGCATCCTTCCTGTCCGGCGACCAATCCTTGCCCTTCCAGTCGATCCCGTGCTTGCACTCAACATCCATGTCTTCCCACCAGATATCGCCATCATCCGTCAGGACGCAGTTGGTGAAGATGGCGTTGGCCTTGATGCTCTCCATGGCCATGGGGTTTGACTTGTAGCTGGTGCCCGGGCAAACGCCGAAGAAACCGGCTTCCGGATTGATGGCGTACAGGCGGCCATCCGGCCCCATCTTCATCCAGGAGATGTCGTCGCCGATGCATTCACACGTCCAGCCCGCTATCGAGGGCTGGAGCATGGCGAGGTTGGTCTTGCCGCAGGCACTGGGGAAGGCGGCAGCGATGTGGAAACGCTTGCCTTGAGGATTGGTCAGACGCAGGATGAGCATGTGTTCAGCCATCCAGCCTTCGCGACGTGCCATGGGGGATGCGATGCGCAGAGCCAGGCACTTCTTGCCCAGCAGCGCGTTGCCGCCGTAACCGGACCCAAAGGACCAGATGAGGTTTTCTTCGGGGAAATGCGCAATATACTTCTTCTCGATCGGGGCACAGGGCCAGAGGCTGTCCTTCTGGCCGGGCTCAAGGGGCGCGCCAACAGAATGCATGCAAGGGATGAACGCACCGTCCTCTCCAAGCGCTTCGATCACCTTGTCGCCGACGCGCGTCATAATATGCATGTTCACGACGACATAAGGCGAGTCGGTCAGTTCAACACCGATCTTCGAGATCGGCGAACCGACGGGGCCCATGCTGAATGGAATGACGTACAGCGTGCGCCCCTTCATACAGCCTTTGTAGAGTTCACGCATAATCGTTTTCAGATGGGCCGGGTCGATCCAGTTATTGGTCGGTCCGGCATCTTCCTGCTTTCTCGTCGCAATGTACGTGCGGTCTTCGACGCGCGCCACATCGCTGGGATCGCTGCGGAACAGGTAGCTGTTTGGACGCTTCCTCAGCGGAATCGCTGCGCCGGCATCAACCATAATCTTGATCATGGCGTCATATTCGGCTTTTGAACCGTCGCACCATTGGACTTTGTCGGGATTACAGAGGCTCGCCATCTCATCGACCCACGCGAGCAGTTTCTTATTCTTGGTCATCGTCGTCATGTGCGCATCCTTTCAGGGTTTACGGATAACAAAAAAGGCCAGCCCGGTCTTTTAATGACCGTTGCTGACCTTGCGCTTCGATTAGCCTCCCGCACAAGCGAGCCGCCATCAACTCACAATCTGTGATCGAATATTCGCAACTGGTTCCTTAAAAAACCTGTCCCGATCTACTCGTAGTTGCGAAATAGTGTAGAGCGGACCCTGTTGGAATGCAAGCCCTATTTTTTGCATCCTTGCCATCGGCATGCATGATGTGGGGAATAAAATTTGTCACTAGGAGGCTCTTGCAAAACCCCTTGGCATCCAAAGTGGTACGGGCATCTTGCCCGTGACCCATGCCACGAGGGATTTTGCAAGAGCCTCACTAGGTTAATCCGCCACGATGACGAAATCGGCGGCGCATTCGAAACGGAGGGGGTCCGTCCCGGACGACGAGTAGACGCGTAGAATGTACGTGCCCGCCGGAATCGATCCCACGACCACATCGCGTCTATCGCCCTCCTGACGCACAGGCAGCTTCCGGGTGTTCGAGCCATCTGCCTGACTCAGGGTGGCGAGCAGTCTCACGCCTTCAGGCGCCTGAAGCGTGATGCCGGCTTGGGCTCCCTCCCTCACGTGCAGCGTGTCCGTGAAGGCGTTCGCGAGCCGCAGGCCATCCGTGAAGAAGGCTGGCTTCAGATTGGGCAGCGCCGCAAAGCTCGCGACATCCGGTACCGGATTCAGCAGGAGTTGCCACGTAGCCGATTCGGGCAGATGATCGAAGATGAGTTGGTTGGCCGGCGTGTTGAAGTAGTAAGCGCGGCGCGCCGCATAGGCGTCTTCGACCTGTTCCGTCTGGCGCGCCCCCCAGGTCGCGTCCAGGAGCATCCACGTCTGGTCAACCTCGACCGCGTTCCAAGCGTGCTTGAAGGCGCTGATGAGCGTATCATCCTCGGTGCCGCGATATCCGCGCACATCACCGATCAGGTATGTCGCGCGCAAGCCGACGCTTTGCGCCAATGCGTCGAACAGCCAGGCGTAGCCAATGCAGACCGTCGTGCCGCGACGGAGCACGCTCAGCGGGTCGTGGTCGTGACAGTAGTCCTCGGCACCTCCCACCACGTTCGCCCACTCCTCCGTATCGTACCGGATATGGTCGGTGATCCAATCGTAAATTGAGCGGGCGCGCTGCAGATCGTTGGTGCTGCCGGCCGTGATCTTATCGGCCAATGCGCGCACTTCGGCGGGGATGGGCTGTCCCGCGCTGGCGCGCAAAGCGGCAAACAGGGGGTGCTCGCCCGTGACACCGGCGGCGGCCACCCCCGCGCCATCCGGGCCAACAGCGAGACGCCCGACCGGCGGCTCGGCGCGCATTGTGGAGAGGAAATTTGAAAATGCATGCGGCGGGGATGAACCCCGACCGCCAACACCGGAGGTGTGCGCCACCCGCCAGACGGCGGCGGTATGTGGCGCAATGATCGAGGCAACGCGGGCCACGGCCAACGACGCCGGATCAACGGGGCGCTCAAGCCCGCTCCCCGGGCGCGCCGACTGCCACTCGCCACGGAAAACCCCGCAGAGAACAAGAGCTAGTGCCGAGGCCGCGACCAGCACCAGCAGCGCCCGCATGGCAACACCCCGTTTTTCGCTGTTTCGCACAACGCCGCTACGCCATCCTTCCCATGCCCAGCTTGCTGGAGCCATCGACGATGGCAGACACCACCGACTTGAGCCAGGTGCGCACGGCGGCTGCCGCATCGACGTCGATCCGTTGAATCGTTTCGATCCAGGTCGCGCCATCCAGTGCTGCGATCATCGGCGCGAGGGCCTCGGGCCTTTCGCTCCCGGCGCGCGCCTCCAGCGTCTGCGCGACCCGTTCGCGAACCAACTCCCATCCGCCCGGAAAACAGGCACGCTCGGCATCCGTACCGATGATGCGGACAAAGGCGTTGAGACGCTCCACCCGTTCGCGCAAGGCCTCGTCCAGTCGCTGCATCGCGCCAGCGTGACACCGCGCCCCCCAAGGGGTACTGGCCATGAAACCGGCCCGGACGTGCCGATACCACTGATCCAGCGCCAACAGGTTG
>JBIJDW010000298.1:0-4277 GCA_044343885.1 Kiritimatiellia bacterium | reverse complement strand
TCCTCGTTATCACTTCGACCGGCATCCGCGCCGGCGTGCCGAGCACGGCCGCCCGCGAGCCGACCCGCACACCTGTGCGGATCGCTTCATACACATACGCTTTTCCGGCGATCACCGCATCGCGCAGGCTGCTGCCGCAGGCCAATGCGGCCGTGATCGCTGCGCTGAGCGAACATCCCGTGCCGTGCGTCGAGAGCGGCTGATCCACCGTCGGCGACTCCAGCACCACCGTCCCCTCGTCATCGCACAGTACATCGCAGGCGCAATGGGCCGCGTCGTGTCCGCCCTTGACCAACACCGCACTGCCGAAGCGTCCGCGCAGCTCGCGCGCGGCCGCGGCTGCGGCGGCCAGGCCGCGGATCGGCCGGCCCAGCAGCGCCTCGGCTTCCGGCAAGTTGGGCGTGATGAGCGTCGCCAGCGGCAGCAGCCGCTCGCACAGCACCGCCACCGCATCCGGTTCCAGCAGCCGCGCGCCGCTCGTGGCAACCATCACGGGGTCCACCACCTTCAGGAGCGTCGGATAGCGCGAGAAACGGTCGGCGACCACCGCGATCAGCCCGGCGGTGGCCAGCATTCCCGTCTTGGCCGCGCCGATCGCATAGTGCGGAAGCACGGCGTCCAACTGTTGACCCAGAAAATCGGGATCAACCTGAAGCACGGCGTCCACGCCCCACGGGTTCTGAGCCGTCAGCGCGGCGATCGCCGTGCAGCCATGCACGCCAAAGACGTGGAACGCGCGGAGATCCGCCTGGATTCCTGCGTTGCCGCCGCTGTCGCTGCCGGCCACGGTCAGCGCCGCCGGCCGGCGGATATTGTTTCGCGTGCCGTCCATTCCCCTCACTCCCAGCACCGCAAGCCGACCCGGCCGTCTCGCGCAAAAAAAGACGGGCGCCGCACAGGCGCCCGCATCCTTTGCCCTGCAGCCAATCCCTTGCGCCGGCATGATCCGGATCAGGTTCGACGGGTCTGCTCTCAGTCACCGCACGCCGCGCGCGGCAACACCCCGTGGTGCGTTTGATGAGTCATTATGCGCCTAATCGCCGCGAAAAGCAAGATTGCTGAATGGGTCTGAATGGGCCGCCGTTCTTGTTCTTACGGTGCAAGGGCGGCCCACGCCACGCATCGGCTCATTTCGCGGGCGCCGCTGTCTTCTTGGCGGCGGCCTCGGCTTGCAGCGCGGCTGTGCGAATCGTCTCCGTCGGCAGCACGACGGCCAACGCGGTGACGGCCTCTCGCCCGTCGGACTGAACTTTCGTAGAATACCGAACCTGGACGATGCCAACCAGTTTGCCGCTGGGCAGGAACACCGGACACCCCACCGTCGCGAGGGTGGCTTGTTCAAAAAGGTAGACTCTCTGCGGCTTGTCCAGAATGGCCTGAACATAGCCCGCATTGACGAGCATATCGTTGCGGCTCACGTTCTCCATCCGAGCCAGTACGATCGCGGTATCCAGCACCTCCGGTTTTCCCGCGTCGGCGAGGCGCAGCGGCACGGCATTGGAGGGCATGGCACCCTTCAACGCCAGAAACGCGAGATCCAAGTCGTTATCCTTGAACACGACCGTTGCCGGCAGTTCGCCCCCTTCAGGGACGAGCAGCTTGACCTCCACCACCTCCTGGCCTTCAATATTGACGTTCTGCATCTGCGGGTTGGTGGCGCGCATCATGTTCATCGGCTCCACCGCCGAAAGAGGAATCGCGATCAGGTTTCCGACGTCGATCAGGACGCCTTGCGTGCTGACCTTGACCTCCGTCTTGCCGGTCTGTCCGTTCATCGAGATCGACAGGCTGTTCTGGACTTCGATGCTCCACACACTGCGCTCGTATTTCCGAAGCAGCGTGCGTCCGGCCTCAGGAAGCGATTGGGCGCGGACCGAGGGGGCCGCCGCCAACACCATCATCAGCAGCCAAGCGCAGCGTCGGGTATCAAACTTCATCGCGTTTCTCCTTCTTTTTTCTTTTCTTGCGAAGCAACCACGGTTCTTCCTTCTGCCCACTCGGGCTCCAATTCTACAAACATCGTGTGAATGCCGCGCCGGATGTGCATCACCACCTGCGCCGGCTTCGCGGCGGAGATATCGCCCATCGTCGCGGACAGGACGGACACTGCGGTGATCGGATGTTGGGCGACGGTGAGTATCAGGTCGCCGGGGGCGAGCCCGCCCAGCGCCGCCCATCCGCCGTCCGTCACCTCCACCACGATGACGGCCTCCAGATCCCGAGGCAGCTTCTGGCGAATACGGTCATCCAACGTCAGATCGCGCGCGACAAACTCGAACTTCGCATCCAGAAACTTCTCCTTTTCCTGAGCGGTAGCCGGCGTTTCATCCAGTGTCACCACGAGATTCGTGGCTTGCCCGGCCCGCAAGATTCCGAGCCTCACTTCTTTCCCGACGGTGTACTGGCGAATCCGCGAGAAAAAGTAACTCTCCTCCCCCACCATGCTGACGGTGACCCGCTCATCGTCCAAGCCGACAATCACGTCTCCGACCCGCAGCCCTGCCGCCGCCGCCTGGCTTTCCGGGAAAACCTGCGTGATGCGCACGCCCGTGAGCGTGTTGGTCTGCAGAAGAGCCGCCATCTCGCGGCTGACGGCCTGGACGTGCATGCCCATCCACGCCTTGCGGGATTTCGCGCCGGGAGGCTCGGGATTGGGAACCCCCAGACGGATCGCGCTCAGCAGACTCTGGCCCTGACGTTCAACCTCCACCATGGCCGACACCGGCACATTGGTGGCACCCGCGATCTGACGCGTCAACTCCTGAAGATGCGAGACCGAGAGCACGGCCTGATCATTCACCCGGCGAATCAAGTCCAACGGCATCAGGACTGGCTTGGCGGCGCCGGCGGGACCCGCCGACCCGACCGATGTGATCAGCGCGCCCTGCGGCTCCTTGACCCGCAGCTCCTGGGCCAGAAGGACGTTGATGTCACGAGCCGTGATCCCCCATTCCTTCAGTTCCGTGGTCTGCGGCAGCATCGGTTCACGCTCGGATGGGCGCATCACCAGCGTTTGTTCCGCATCCCCGCGTCGGATAACTGCATCCAGAGGTTGATCGATCGGGAGCGCGGCCACCATCTGATTGAAGAGCGGGATCTCTTCGTCGTAGCGGATGGTCACGTCGTGCCCGCCCAGCCGCAAGAGAATATCGCCCGAAACCAAGCCCGCCTTCGCGGCCGGAGAATCCGCCGCTACATCCGACACCAGCGCTCCGCGCTCCTGTCCTGACGATTTCAGAAGCTCCTGAATCTCCATCCCAAGCCAGGCGCGGCGCACGCGGCCGTTCAGGACAAGTTGATCGGAAACATGCCGCGCAAGATTAGCCGGAATAGCCCCGCCCAGCCCGAACGAGATCTCGTTGACGCCGATCACCTCGCCGCGCAGGTTGAGCAATGGCCCACCCGAATTGCCTGGAAAAATAACCGCATCATGCGTGAACCAGCGCACCAGCGCTCCGACCCGTTCGCCATCCAAGGTGAACTGAGCGCCGCCACGGAAGGATCCTGGCATGATCATCTTGGTATTGCTGATGACCCCGCGTGTGGTGGTCTGTGACATCGCGAGCGGACTGCCCATGGCCAGCACCGTTTCCCCCACAGCCACCGTGTCCGAATCGCCGAATCGCACCGTCGGATACGGCTTGCCCGGTCGGGGCGCCAGCCGCAGCACCGCAATATCTGCCAAGGGATCCGTGCCGATCAACTCCGCCGCAATCTCTTCGTTGTCCGACAGCACGCAGACCAAACGGCTGGCGCGGCCGGCCACATGATGGTTAGTGACGATGTCACCCTTAGGCGTAATAATGAAACCACTCCCGACACTGATGGACTTGACTTCGCGGCCTCCCCCGTAGTTCTTGACCACAGCCCTGATCTGCACCACGGCCGGCTGCGCCTGCAGCATGGCGCGATCTGCGATATCCTGAAGGGGGTCTCGGCCTACGCGGCCGCACCCCTCGGCCACCGCGAACAGACACACCAAAATGAGGCGTTTCAAGGAACCCTGCATAAACCCATTCGCTTTGCCACAGTCATAACGCATAAACTAAATCCTCTCCACCGCAGACGCATGACACAACCGATCTGAATCAGCGATGTCGTTTTAGAATCTTGTCAGATGCGAAATGAAACATCAAGTTCATAAACTCATTGACCGGAAATTCTAATTCTAGAGGCGCTTGCAAAACCTCCTTCGTCGGTTCTGCAAGCGCCGTATTCAGAAGCCAGAATTCAGAATTCAGAATTGGAACCCTCTCACGGGCAACGTGTTCTGTTAT
>JBIJDW010000350.1:0-3632 GCA_044343885.1 Kiritimatiellia bacterium | reverse complement strand
CAGGCGAAGAAACGCTGGTATGTCGAGGGACAGGGAAAAGAGATCAAACAGGTAGGGACGGCTGTCCCAGCCGTCCGCGGACGCAGCGAAGAGGCGTCCTCGCCTACCTATGTCGCCACATCACCCGATGCGCATACGCTCTGGCTGTCATGGGAAGATCACGCCATGGTTGCGGCCTGGGCCGGGTTGCGTCCTCTGACGGAGCTGGAGTTTGAAAAGGCGGTTCGCGGGCTGGATGCCCCCGAAGGAACAGACGCCGGATTATCCTTTTATGGACTGCAGGAGGTCAACGGTGGCAACATCTATGAGCGGCAAGTGACGGTGTCCACGGCCGAGGGGCGCAAGTTTGCCGGCACGCACGGACGTGGCATCGTCGAGCTGCCGTTGGACTGGCCTTCCGCTTTGAAGGACGGGGTTGTCTATCGCGGGAACTATTTTCGCTATCGCAAGTACTGCAGCATTGGGCACCTGGGCACGGCAGGACGCAGCGCCGACTGTAATGGGAAATCCGACCGGTTTTCCGCCAGCAATGAAGGGTTAGGCGATCTCATCGCCGGCTGTCGTATCGCGCGAACGGCGCCTGCCGGCGATATGATCGCGGCTGCTGCTGCGCGGTTCGACGCCACGGTCGTTCGTCCGTTGGCGCGTCTGGCCGCGCCGGTCAAAGTGGACACGTTGACGGAAGGTCTGGGCAAACCTATGGCTGTACTCGGCTCGACCGAAACCCTCTTCCCGGTCAACAGCCGGTGCATTATGAAGTCTCAGGAGCGGGTGCTCTGGAACGGGCCGGCGGATTTGAGCGGTAAGGTCTATCTGGCGTGGGATGGCGAAGCGCTTCTGGTTGGGGCTGAGGTCACGGACGACGTGCAGCTGAATGTGCAAAGCGGCGGATCGCTCTGGAACGGTGATGCACTGCAGTTCGGCGTGGTGACGCCCAAGGGCGTGCATTGGAACCTGGCGGTGGCCTTAACCACGAATGGCGTAGCCGTCCATCAGTTTGTGGGTGGCAGCGACGCGCTGTTAAAGACGATGGATTGCAGCGTGACGCGCGACGACAAGACCAACATCACCCGGTACGGCGTGCGCCTGCCGCTGGCCGCCCTCGGCCTGGCGCCAGGCGACACCTTCGGTTTTAATACCCTGATCTGCGATGGCGACGACAATAAGGGCATGCGCCACAACTTGCGCCTGGCGGAGGGAATATCCTATCCCTTCAGGACCGAGTTGTATCCGCGCTTCGTGCTGGCGAAGTAACGGCGGGAGCGGGAGAGTGAGGGGGACGTGTTCATGGCTAACCGATTACGGCCCGCTTGACAAAACCCGTTATATTGTGCATATTATGTTCCTAATAACCCCTTATAAGGAGCATTATGAACCGATTAGCGTTTGCCCATCTGATGGAATGGAAGCAGCGGCAAAAGCGGAAACCGCTCGTGTTGCGTGGCGCGCGCCAGGTCGGAAAATCATACTTGGTCGAGGCCTTTGCGAAGCGCGAATTCGCAACCAGCCTGACCGTCAATGCGGATCGCGATCGCGCGTTTCTCCGGGGAATCGTCCAGGAACCGCCCACCCGGATGGTGCAGTTGCTGGAACTGGAGTATGGTCAGCGGATCATTCCCGGAAAGACGCTGCTCTTCTTCGATGAGATCCAGTCGGTGCCGGAATTTCTGGCTCGACTCAGGTACTTTTATGAGGAGATCCCCGACCTCCATGTCATTGCCGCCGGTTCGCTGTTGGATTTTGTCTTGGAGGATCATTCGTTTTCCATGCCCGTCGGGCGCATCGAGTATTTACACTTGGGGCCCATGACGTTTGGCGAGTTTCTCGATGCGACAGGAAACGAACGCTGGTCCGCGTTTCTGAGCGCTTTCATCTGTCAGGATGCCCTGCCGGACAGCGCACACCAGACGCTCCTGCGACTCTTCCGCATCTTTCTGGCGCTCGGCGGAATGCCCGAGGCGGTGGAAACGTATGCCCGCACGCTTTCGTTGCTAGAGGCCGACCGCGTCAAGGAGTCGATCCTCGGGACGCTTCGTGATGATTTCGCCAAGTATGGGCAGAGAGTCAACCAGGATCGTCTCCTCAAGCTATTCGTTCGAGTGCCCAGTCTGGTCGGGCAGCGCTTCAAGTTTGCCAACGTCTCGCGGGAGGATTCCGCACGGGATCTTGGCCGTAGTCTGCATCTGCTGGAACTCGCCCGACTCGTTTACAGGGTCAGGCAGTCTTCATGTTCTGGCCTGCCGGTTGGGGCGGGGGCCAAGGAGGAGGCGTTCAAAGTGCTGTTTCTCGACTGTGGCCTCCTGCTTTACGCCTGCGGCCTGAGGGCGGCCGACGTGGAGCGAGCACCAGACCTGATGCTGGTGAATGCCGGTGCCGCAGTCGAACAGGTTGTGGGACAGCATCTGTTGCACGCGCGCCCGTGCTGGGAGGAGCCGGAACTCTTCTACTGGGCGCGCGAAAAGCCGACCTCCGCAGCCGAGATAGACTATGTCATCGTCCGCAGCGGCCGGATCGTCCCCGTGGAAGTCAAAGCCGGGAAGACCGGACGGCTGCGCTCGCTATGGCAGTACGTAGCCGAGAAGGATGCGCATCTGGCCCTGCGCTTCAACGCTGATAAACCTTCCGTGATGGAGGTCACAGACACGATGCATGACGGAGCCCGCATCTCTTATCGCCTGCTCTCTCTGCCGTTGTATCTGATTGACCACGCGCACCGGCTGATCGATGAGACATGATTGGGACAAAGATGGGAGATCGGCAAGGATTAAGAGCGGCATCGCCAGCATCCAGTGCATGTACGCCCCCGAATTCAACAGCCACAGCGAGAGTTTCGAGATCGAGGTCAAGTGACAAAACAGCCGGGGGTGCATGGCTCTTGACATTGTTTCCGGCTTCCGCCATGCTTCTCGCCCTGACAGCGCTGCGTCAGACCGGTTCCGGCATGATTCCTGATCGTGTGGGGCGGTGCCGGCCGAAAAGCGATTTCTTGTCTTCCCATCTTGTCTGGGCACGAGAAACGCTTATCTAATTTGCGGTATTGATAACGGACAGGTTCGGCCAGGTTTGCGGACACGGTGGTGCAAGCAAGGAGATGAACGATGAAGCGAGGCATGGCAGTTGTCTTTTCTTTTCTCAGTGTGTGTGCAGCAGCGGCTCTGTTGTGCGCCCAGGAACCGAGCGCGATCCCCACGTCCTTCGGCGAAGCACGCACCGTGGATACGCCGATCCTGCGGGTGCCGTTTCTGAGCACACCACCCAACATTGACGGCATCCTGTCGCCGGGCGAATGGGATGACGCCTCGGCGCTGTCCGGATTCTGGTACGACCATGGGTTCGGCGATTTTAGAAACATGGCCCCGCCGCAGACGCAATTGCAGGTCTACTCGGGTTACGACAACGAGTATCTTTATATCTGCTGGTCATCGCCGATCTATCCGGTCGACTCGTGGCTCAGGGCGCGCGGTCGCTATCCAGATACGCTGGACCACCCGTTGTACGGCATGCTGTTCGACGACCACACGGAGCTGGAGATCCGCCCCGTTGAGGATCTGACCGACGGGTACAATCGCGGGTTGCTGCGCTGGGATGTCAATCCGATCGGCACGGTCACCGACTGGTACTGGAGCAAGCAA
>JBIJDW010000044.1:0-13248 GCA_044343885.1 Kiritimatiellia bacterium | reverse complement strand
ATCCCGCCCATCCACCGGACCGCCTTTCACCCCACCCTTGAAGTCAACGGGGTTCACGCCGGCTACGGCGGGCCGGGATGCAAAACGATTATCCCGTCCGAGGCGGTGGCCAAACTCAGCGCCCGTCTCTGTCCCGGCCAGACCCCATCCCGGACGATGGACGCACTTACCGCCCACCTGCGCGCCCACTGTCCGCCCGGCCTGACGCTCGAACTCGCCGACATCCGCAGCGGATCACGCGGCTTCCGGTTACCTGTCGATTCGCCCCTCATCCGTCTGGCCACGGACGTGCTGACGCGCATCGACCCGCGCGGCCCCCTCTTCCTCTGGGAGGGCGCATCGATTCCGATCATCGCCACTCTGCAGGAGGTGTCCGGCGCCGCTCCGCTCCTCGTCGGCTTCGGCCGCGAAGAAGACCGCATCCACGCTCCCAACGAATCGTTTGGCCTGGACCAGTTCCAGCAGGTCATGACCTATGCCGACGCCATGCTCGGCGCGCTGGTGTAGGTTGCAGTGTTGCCTATTCAGGCACAATTACGCTATAGTGCGGACGCTTCATTCCCTCACCCCCGGAGACAGATATCGTATGACCCCAGGCAACATGCTCATCGCCCAGAGCGGCGGACCCTCAATGGTGATCAACCAGAGCCTCGTTGGCGCGGTGCTCGCCGCCCGTGATACGGCGAAAATAGGTAAGATCTACGGGGCGCTTCACGGCATCCAGGGAATCTTGGATGAGCGCTTCATCGATCTGCGCAAGCCGAGCCGCAAGACCCTCGAAGCCGTCGCCGCAACCCCCTCATCGGCGCTCGGATCGGTGCGGCGCAAGCCGACCGCCGAGGACTGTGCCGCGATTTTCCGCGTGCTGCACGCCCGCGACATCCGCTATTTCTTCTACATCGGGGGCAACGATTCGGCCGAGCCCGCCGCGCCCGTTACGGCATCGCCTGTTTCCACATTCCCAAGACGATCGACAACGACCTGTGCGAAAACGACCACACGCCCGGCTTCGGCTCGGCCGCCCGCTTCGTCGCCTCGGCGATCATGGGCGACAACCTCGACAACCGCGCCCTGGGCGGGGTGAAGATCGACGTCATCATGGGCCGCCACGCCGGCTTCCTCACCGCCGCCTCGGCGCTGGCCCGCGTCCATCCCGACGACGGCCCGCACCTGATCTACCTTCCCGAGCGCCCCTTCTCGCTCGACCGTTTCGCCGCCGATGTGAAACGGGTCATGAAGCGTGTGGGTCGGTGCGTGGTGGCGGTATCGGAAGGCATTTGCGATGCCGACGGCACGCCGATCATCGCCAAATTCATCACCGAGACCGACTCCCACGGCAACGTCCAGCTCTCCGGAACCGGCGCGTTGGGCGACCTGCTGGCCCGGGTCGTCAAAGAGAAGGCCGGCGTCTCGCGAGTCCGCGCCGACACCTTCGGCTACCTCCAACGCAGTTTCCCCGGCGTCGTTTCGCCGACCGACGCGCGCGAAGCCCGGCAGGTCGGCGCCACCGCCGTGGCCGCCGCCCTCTCAGGGAAGCACGCCAGCGGCTCAGTGGCGATCAAGCGCAAGCCCGGCAAGGGCTATGCCGTCACCTTCACGATCGTCCCGCTCCGTGCCGTCGCCAAAAACACCCGCCACATGCCGGCGGCCTTCATCAACCGGGCCGGCAACGACGTGACCCAGGCGTTCCTCGATTACGCCCGTCCCCTCGTCGGTCCGCTCCCGGTCATTGGCCGCCTGACGTGACAACGCAGTTGGGTGTTGGGCGTTGTGTGCTGAGTGTTGGGCGTTGTGTGTTGTGTGTTGAGTGTTGAGCTTTGTGTGTTTATTTCCGTTTTCCCTATTTACCGCCCATTACCAAAATCAAAAATTGTTGTTGCAAGCAATCCGAATTATAGATATATTGTCCCAATCATGAATCAACGCTCTTTTTCCAAAGCGGATTCCTTGTCGGCGGCTGGCATTGGCGCGAACATCCGCAATGTCCGCTGTCAGCGTCGCATGACACAGCTCGATCTCGCCGGTCGGGTCGGGATGTCGGCGCCAGCGTTCAACAACATCGAGCGCGGACGCGGCGTTCCCTCCACGCCCGTGCTCTGCCGCATCGCCTCGGCGCTCGATGTCTCGGTGGATACGTTGCTGGGCCGCGTCGGACACGAGGCGCGGCGGGCGAACGGGGTGGTCACGCCCTCGATCCTGCGGGAGGCGGGTGCCGCCTACGCGGTACATTCCGAAGACACCCCGCGCTACCACGTGTCGGTCGGTCGCCCCGATCTCGCGGGGATGCGCGATGCTCCGGGGGGGCTGATCCACCTGCTCCCGTGCGACAAACCCTACGCCCGCGAAACCATCAGCGCCTTGGAAGATCTGGTTCACGCCTACCTGATCGCCGAGGATCTCTGCGAGGCGGCCCGTCGCGCCGCCATCCCGCTCTGCCTCGCGATGCCCCTCACGGAAAACGGCATCGCCGATCTCGCGATGCGCGTGCGCGCCCTGCTCGGGATCGGTCCCGCCGTGATTTTCGACTACCTGGAGCTTTTTGAGAACGCCGGTCTGCGCGTGGTGTTCGCGCCGTTGCCCGATGGCGTGGAGAGCGCCGCCTGTTACGACGCCCGGTGGGAGAACGCCTTTCTCTTCATCTCGACCGCCGACAAGCCGAGCACCGAGCGTCAGCTCTTCCGGCTCGTGCGCGAACTGGGGCGTATTTACTGCTACACAGGGCAGGTGCGGGAGATCGAGGGACGCGCGAAGCCGCTGGATGCGGCCCACGTGGCCGGCAAGTTCACCGCCTTTTTTCTCATGCCCGCCGAGGCGGTTCACGCGACGGTGCGGCAGGTCGGGATCAAGCCGGACGGATGGACGTGGGAGATGCTGCTCCGGCTCAAACACCGCTTCGGCGTTTCGGCCGAGACCTTCCTCTACCGCTTGGGCGAACTCGATCTGATTCTGCCGAAGCCGCTGGCCGATTTCAAGGCGCGAATCCGGGCCGGCTACGCTGCCACCGGCAATGCCGAACCCGGCGGCACCTGCCGCATGCTGTTCCCCAACGGCCGTCTGGGCGACCTGCTCCTCGCCGCCTCCGGCCAGGCCGCCCGCCGCGCCGACTTTGCCGACGACCTAGCCCTGGTCCGCACCCTCCTCCGCCGCCGCGGCGTCAAGACCGGCCTGCCGAAACACCTCCATTCACCCAAACGGGAGTCCTGATTATGTATGCAGATTGGATGAAGCATCGCTGTCCCGCCCTCACGCCACACGACTGGCAAAACGGCCTCTGTGGAGAGAATTGCCTAGCTGGAAACGATTTTGCGTGCAGCCGATATCCGCTCATCACGGAAGGCAAACGCATGCGCGGGGTCGTCACAGCACACGTTCCAAGTTTACTATGCCGTCTATGGCCGTGACCTGATAGGCGACCGATTTAGGTTGTTGGGAAATTTCTATTATGGTACACAGGAAAGAAATCGGCAGGGGTAGTGCCTTGGAACTTTTAGAATATTTTTTGTCGTTGCATCATCATTCACACCCTTCGGATGTCGCGATGTTATTGAGAAAGGAAACGGCCGTGAAAATTCGCAATTCGATTTCCTATCGTGTTTGGGGACGCTATGCTCTATTTACTGACCCCGTCAGCCATCTGGGCGGGGAAAAGTGTTCGTATCAGATTCCGACGTACGAAGCGTTGCGTGGTATCACGGAGTCAATCTATTGGAAACCCACGATCCAATGGGTCATTGATCGGGTTCGTATTATCAACGCCATCCAGACCGTCTCCAAGGGGATGAAGCCATTGTCGTGGGTCGGTGGCAACAGTCTAGCTCTCTACACTTACCTTTCAAATGTTGAGTATCAGGTGGAAGCGCACTTTGTTTGGAACGAGGCGCAACCACAACTTGTCGCTGACCGGGACGAGAACAAGCACCACAACATCGCCAAACGGATGTTGGATCGCGGTGGACGACGCGACATCTTCCTCGGCACCCGAGAATGTCAGGGTTATGTGGAACCGGTGGAATTCGGAAACGGGCTAGGCGCGTATGACGCCATTCCGCAACTGGCCTACCCGCCCATGTTCCACGGTTTCGATTATCCCACTCCAGTCGACAAACACCTCTATGCCCACTTCTGGTCACCCGTCATGGAAACTGGGGTCATCACATTCTGCCCGCCGGATGCCTGTCCTATCAGGCGAAAAGTCCGGGCGATGCCGCATGAGACGCTGCAAACCAGCGGGTGGAAAGAGGAGGGACTCATCGATGAACTGGATGCATGATGCCGCCGCAATCTACGACAAAGTGATGTCCGACGCGATTCCAGACTCCGACCGGCCTCTCGTTCCCATTTGTCACACCGAAGCTAATGCGCACATCGAGGTGGTACTGGATCGCGATGGAGCATTTCGCGATGCTAGAATGGTCAAGAAGGATGACGCCGTTACGATTCTTCCATGTACGGAAAGATCTGCTACTCGAGCAGGGACGCAACCAACGCCACATCCATTGTTTGACAAAATACAATATCTCGCGCCTGATTTTCGAGATAGCGGGGGCGAGGTTACTGTTGGTTTTGTAAAAGATCTTAATCAACCGCACAAAAGTTACATGGAAGGACTTTCTGCCTGGTGTGAATCCCCTCATGCTCATCCAAAAGCGCAAGCCGTCTTCGCCTACCTGACAAAAGGCAACTTGCTATCTGACCTGAAAACCAAACTTTCAGGCATCGTATTTGATCCCAGTGGAATGTTTCTCGGAGAGTTTCCAAACAAGAATATTTATGCCACCGGCATCCCGATGGATGCGCTTGTCCGCTGGATTGTGGAAGTCTCAAATGATGTTGAATCAAAACTTTGGATGGACAAATCCATCCAGACCAGTTGGGGTGACTATTACGCTACCATTAAACAAGAGGAAGGTATCTGCTACGTTTCCGGACAAGAGAAGGAAATTCCCTTGGCGATCTTCCACCCTGCTCGTCTTCGTCATGGCGGCGACAAGGCCAAACTGATTTCATCAAACGACAAGGATGGCTTCACATTTCGAGGGCGCTTTGACTTGGAAACTGAAGCGTGCGGAATCGGGTTCGAATTATCCCAAAAGGCGCACAATGCACTTCGGTGGCTTATCGCCAGGCAGGGTCGGATGTTCGGTGAGTGTGCTTATGTTGCTTGGGGGTGGTCGGAAGAACTTCAAACGTCTGCTCCGCAACCATTTGATGACACGGATACTCTAATTGAACTTCTGTCCGATACCCCTCCTGCTGTTGACAGCATGCCTGCCCTCAAACGAGATGAAGAACAGGCAATTGCCCGCAACGTAACGTTGGCAGACATTTACGCCCAGAACCTCACCACCTGCATAGCAGGTTACAGAAATAAGCTCGGCAATAATCACCGCAACATTCACCTTGTGGCTATTGACTCAGCTTCCACCGGATGCATGTCCCTGGTACTAGATCGCGAGATTGAGTCATCCCGTCTTCTCGACAACCTGGCGCACTGGCATCTCGCCGCAGCCTGGATACAAAACTTCGGATCCATCGGGAAGGGAAAGGTGAAGTCCCGTCGCCAGTTTATCGGTGCCCCATCACCAGAAGCCATCGCTTGGTTGGTATGCGGACGCAACCCATCGAAGAAGCATGTTGCATCCACTGTCAACCGCATCCTTCCCGTCATCATTGATGGCTCGGCGTTTCCTGAGGATATCGTCAAGGCGTGCGTTGCTCGGGTCTTTCACCGTTCCGGAATGGAACACTGGGAATGGGAAAAGGCTCTTGGCATCGCCTGTTCGCTTTACCGTTACACACACAAAGAAAGGAAATATCAAATGGAAATGGAACTCGATCAAAAATCCCGCGACTACCTCTGGGGATGTCTGCTTGCCCTTGCGGAAGTCACGGAGCGTTACTCCCTCGAGAAGTTGTCACAGGAGAACCGTTCGACCAACGCCGAGCGCCTCTTCGCTCGTTTCGCGGAGCAACCGTTTGCGACCTGGACCAACATCGAACTGGCCCTGCAACCTTCCCTTACTCGTCTCGCCTCCGGCGACAAACTTGCGCAATGGATCGGCAGACGATTCAAGGAGCATGCGGACGAAATCATGAAGGAAGGCTTTGAGAAATCGGGCCTTTCTTACACCGATAACTCCCGCCTCTCCGGCGAATTTCTCCTAGGCTACCACTGCCAGCGCCATGACCTCTACAAGAGCAAGAAGCCTGACAATAACCAAACACCAACCACAGAAACCGAGGAACAAGACCATGAGTGAAAAGCAAAACCTCTCCAAGAAGATCGACTTTGCCGTCATCTTTACGGTCAAACACGCTAACCCGAACGGAAACCCACTCGACGGCAACCGCCCGCGCATTACCGACCAGGGCTTAGGGGAAGTTAGCGATGTCTGCATCAAACGCAAGATCCGTGATCGTCTGCAGGAGGCAAAGGAAGCCATCTTCGTCCAGTCCGATGACCGCAAGACCGACGAATTCAAGTCCCTGAAAGACCGTGCCGAGGGAATGCTCGGAGATACCCTGAAGAGTCGTGATGAAAAGGCGATCCGCGACTCTGCCTGCGAAAAATGGCTGGATGTCCGTGCGTTCGGTCAGTTGTTCGCCATTCCCAAAGGCAAGAAGGCCGTTAAACCGAAAAAAGGAGCCGACACGGAGGAATCCGTGGATGCCGAGAGTTCCAAAGGTATCTCCATCGGCATCCGCGGCCCAGTCAGCATCCATCCCGCATTTTCCACCGAACGCATGACCGTCACCAGCACCCAGATCACCAAGAGTGTCAGTGGCGAAACCAAAACCGATGGTGCGCGTTCTGCGGATACGATGGGCATGAAACACCGTATTGACGGCGGGGTCTATTGGTTCGTCGGCAGCATGAACCCGCAGCTAGCCACAAAAACCGGATTTACGGAGGAGGATGCGGGCAAAATCAAGGCCGTTCTTCCCAAACTCTTCGAGAATGATGAGTCCTCTGCCCGTCCTGGTGGTTCCATGCGCGTCCTCAAGGTTATCTGGTGGGAGCAGCCCAACGGCACGGCCAAACCATACTCCTCCGCTCGCGTCCATGAATCCTTGAAAGTCAACGCGGACGGCACATACACGCTGGCTTCCCTGGAGGGTCTCAAGCCAGAGGAAATCGAGGGCTTCTGAGTGCTGCCCATCGCCCACATACGCAAGACCGACCGCACCGAGCAGTCCCTGCACGCCCATCTGCGCGCAGTGGCCGCCCTGTGCGGTCATTTCGCCTACGCTGCGAATCTCAAGACCTGTGGCATGTTGATTGGCCTTTTGCACGATTTGGGAAAGTTTTCTGCCTCGTTTCAGACCTACATTCGCCGCAATCTGGATGAGGCGGAGGCATTGGAGGTGGACGCCGTCACGGAATTGCAACGTGTGAACCACTCTGCCGCCGGTGCCCAACGCCTCTATGAACTTTGGTCCGAGTTGTTTCCGAACAAGCACGTCCCCTCGCTTTTGTCGTTGCTAGCGAGCCCAATTCTCTCTCACCACAATCCCGCCGGCCTTGTTGACTTTGTCTCATCCGATGGCGAACAGGAACCCTTTGCCAAACGTCTCTCCCGAGGGCATGACCATACTTTTCTTCCTGAAGTTCGCTTAAACCTCGTTCTCACGCCCCGAAGCTTCCGAAAAGCGATGTTGGAAATCTGCTCACTTTCCAAATCAATCGGCAAGGACCCGCTTCAGCACATCCTTGTTGCCAAGTTTCTCTACAGTTGCCTTATAGATGCCGACCGCACCGACTCAGCCGATTTCGAACACTCTTCCAATAAACAGCTACGTTCACTTCGAATTCTCCCAGACTGGTCGGATCTCCATCACCGCTTTGAGGCAAGGTACTCTGAAAGATACGGCGCGAAATACCATGGTACTGATCCCATCATCATAACGCGTCGCGCCATTTCCGATGCCTGTCTCGCGGCTGCTGCCATCACCGATTGTTTTAACGGTGCTGTTGCTTCTTCGGGGCGATTATTGTCATTGCCCGTCCCAACCGGCGGCGGCAAGACCCTCGCCAGTCTCCGTTTTGCTCTTGCCCACGCCGCTGCCCGTCGCAACACAGACTCACCCGTCCGCCATATCATCTACGTCCTTCCCTTTACCACTATCCTTGTCCAGAATGCACAGGAGGCTCGCAACTTTGTCGGATCCGAAAACATCCTCGAACATCACGCCAATCTATTGCCTTCGCAAATCAACCGCCGCCAGATTCTCCTTTCCGAAAACTGGGACGCTCCCGTTATCTTCACAACAACCGTCCAATTCCTCAATGCCTTCTACTCTGACTCCAAGGAAGCTCAGCGGCGCTTGCACCAAGCTGCGTCCTCCATTCTAATTTTCGACGAAGCCCAAGCCCTTCCCATCAAGACGCTCCATCTGTTTAATCACGCCGTCAATTTCCTTGTCCGCCACACCGCCACCACCGCTCTCATCTGTACCGCCACACCGCCGCTTCTTGACAAAGTCAACCCCACGCATGGCTGTCTGACATTCTCGCCAAACGCGAATCTGACCGGTGGCGTGGATTTTTCCCCGCTTCTTATCCGCACTCGACTACAGGATAAGCGAAAGACCGACGGTTCTTCTTGGTCTTTTTGCGAACTCACCGCGATGCTGGAACCCGCTCTCGCCGTCGGCAAACACATCCTCGTCATCGTCAACACCAAACAGCAGGCGCAGGATCTTTTCGATGCCAGTAAGGTTGCCTTCTCAAATGTCGAAGTCGTTGTCCTCTCCACCAACAAATGCCCAGCCCACCTACGCAAAACCATTGATAGCTTCAATCTCGACGAACGCCGCAGGGACCCAGCTCTGCGGCCCTTACTCTGCGTTTCCACTAGTTTGGTTGAAGCCGGTGTAGATTTAGACTTCGATCTCGTCGTTAGAGACATCGCAGGCTTCGTTTCCATCGTCCAGGCCGCCGGACGTTGCAATCGCCACGGCAAACGAGACACGGGTGAGTGTTGGATTATCAATCTGGAACGGGGTGGCGACCGCCCTGGTCTTCGCGAGGAGATTGATGCGACCGAAAGAGTCCTTCGCGAGATGAAACCCACGAGTGCCGCTCAATTTGCCGACGCCTGTTCCCTTTATTTCAGCTACTTTTATCACGAGAACAAAGATCAGATGCTTTATCCGAAGGACCATACTACGCTTCTTGACCTGCTCACGAACAATACTGCGGCTGTGGAAGAGACCAAGCGCCGCAATGGGTGCCTCCACGAAAAGACACAGCTTCCCGCTGCGCCAGAATCTGCCGCTCGTAATTTTGAAGTCATTGATTCCGCAACACGTGGCGTAATTGTTCCCTATTCGGAAGATGGCACGCGTATCATCAACGATTTCTGTTCGGCTTTTCGAACCCCAGATGGATCCATCGCTGACGCCAGCAAATTGCTTGCCCGCGCTCGGCCCTACACTGTGAACCTTTATGAGAATGATTGGAAAGCGCTGCACGATGCTCATGCTCTGTACGAAGTGCAAGACGGTGCCGGCGTCTTTTACCTCGACGACCGCCATTATCATTTCGACAAAGGCATAACAATTGATGTTTCATCCGCAATGCAAACTATTATTGGGTGATTTTCGACATGCCAAAACCACGAAATACATTTTTTACGGCCAATGCCTTCATCAAGGGGCGACAAGTGCGGCGGCGGTTGCACGAGGGAGGGTGGCCGTTTTCAGCAGTGGATCCCGTGATCACGCTGGAGCACTCCATCACACGCAACGACCCCTCCAAGCCCCCGCGTGACTTCTCCGCCTATACCCTCACCATCGACCGGAAGGGTTTGCCCGAGGGAGTTGAGATCATCGAAAAGTAGTCAACCTTCAAATCGTCTGGCGCCTCTTTACGGTTGTGCGGCGATAATGCGCCGTTGCACGCTGTGAGAGTCTGCCAAAACCTGCTGGAGACCCCAACCATGCTCTATCAGACAGAGTCGACGCTCTCTGCCCGCGCCAAGGCGTTGGGCGAAAGCGCTTCTGCCGAAGGCTTTGAGGAGTTGCGCGGGTTGTGTGCGTCTGAATCGCCATTGGTGAGACGGATCGCCGCCTCGGCCATCGGCAAGCTATCCGGAATCGTAGACGCAGATAAGGCCGTCGAGACGCTGATGCCCATGCTGGCTGATGCCCATCCGCAAGTGCGGCAGTATGCCACAAAAGCCCTCAGCGCCTTTGGCGCAAAAGCCAAGCAGGTTCTACCCGTCTTGCGTGATCTCTACCGTAATCCAACCGAAAAGGATTATGTCAAGCGCACCGTGAAAACGGCCGGCCTGGCCATAAAGGAATCGCTCAAGATGCAAGAGGGGCAGACGGTCCGCACATGCTCGCGCTGCGGCACCGTCGTGCAACCCGACGAATACGCCCGCAGTCAACGGTTTTTTCAACGAACCTTCTGCGATGTGTGCTTCGACGAGACCGCCACGGAGAGACGCAACTTTGAGACCGCCGTCGAGGATAAGAAGAACATCCAGACCCTGAATGGCACACTGGTGCAAAGCGCAGGCGAAAAGCAGGTGGCGGAGTGGCTGGAGCGGCATGGCATCGCCTATCGCTACGACGGCCGATTGCGCATCATCGAGGGGTTTCAGATCCGCCCCGACTTCTACCTGCCGGAACGCGATGTGTATATTGAGTATTGGGGGATGGATACGCCCCGCTATAAGGCTGGCATGTATCTCAAGCAGGACCTCTATATGCACGCCGGAAAGAAACTGATCTCGCTCTATCCATCTGATCTTCCCAGTCTGGATCACCTGCTGACAACCAAACTTCAGGTATTGAGTACGAAATGAAGTTCGCATGCGAACGTAACGAGTAACATCCATGTATGCCGATGATGACCTGCTGCCCATTTCTGCGCTCCAGCACCTGCAGTACTGCGAGCGTCAATGCGCGTTGATCCATATCGAAGACGTCTGGTCGGAAAACGCGCTGACCGCCCAGGGCCGCGTGCTGCATAACCGGGTGGATAGTGGCGGACACGAGACACGTGGATGCGTGCGGACGGTGTATAGCCTGCGGCTCAGGTCTCTCCGCCTGGGATTGACCGGACAGGCCGATGTGGTCGAGTTCCATCTCGGTGACAATCAGGTATGGACGCCCTACCCCGTCGAGTTCAAACGGGGCAAGCCCAAAACCGATCCCTGTGATCGCGTGCAGCTTTGCGCTCAGGCCTTGTGCCTGGAGGAGATGAAAGGCGTGCACATCCCGGATGGTGCCCTGTTTTATGGTGAAATACGCCATCGTTGCGAAGTCGCGTTTGATGCCGGCCTCCGGACCCTGACTGAGTCCTTATGCGTTCGGCTGCATGAACTGATTGCCCGCGGCATTACGCCAGCAGCCATTTATGATGAGGGGAAATGCGGACGATGCTCACTCGCCGAAATATGCATGCCTCGCGCCAGCAGCGGTCCATCTGCCCGGAAATGGCTCGATGCCCAGCTTGCTGAGATAGAGGCCCAAGGCGCACAGTTATGAAAAAACTCCTCAACACGCTTTATGTCTCAACCCAAGGCATCTACCTCCACCAAGAAGGCGAAACCGTCGTCGCCTGCCTGAACCACACCGAGGTGCTGCGTCTCCCGATCCACACCCTGTCGGGAATTGTTTGCTTCGGACAGGTCGCCTGCAGTCCGCCGCTCCTCGGACTTTGCGGCGAACGCAGAGTACATGTGAGCTTTCTGTCTGAACGAGGCAAGTTTCTCGCCCGCGTGACAGGTCCCGTATCCGGAAATGTCCTGCTTCGCCGGGAACAGGTCAGGTGGGCTGAAGACCCCGCTCGCACGTGCGGCATCGCCCGCAATGTGGTCTTGGGCAAGCTCGTCAACAGCCGATCCGTTCTGCAGCGCGCCGCACGCGACCACGGCGCCAGCGATGAATTAAGTCAGGCCATCCATAGGATCGCCGATGTGATTCGACGCGTCAGACGAGCGACAGAAACCGACACCTTGCGCGGGCTTGAAGGCGAAGCGGCGAACTACTATTTCTCCGTCTTCAACGACATGATCCGATCGCAACGCGATTCGTTTTCCATGGCGTCGCGCAACAGACGGCCCCCGCTCGATCCTTTAAACGCATTGCTTTCGTTCCTCTACACCCTGCTGGCGCACGATTGCGAGGGTGCGTTGGAAGGGGTTGGACTGGATCCTCAGATCGGATTTCTTCACACCTTGCGCCCCGGACGTCCCAGTCTTGCGCTCGACCTGATGGAGGAGTTCCGATCTATCCTTGCGGATCGTGTGGCCATCTCCCTGATCAACCTGAACCAGATTGATGGAAAGGGGTTCAAAAAGACCGAGTCGGGCGCAGTGATCATGGATGATGACACCCGAAAGACGGTCTTGCAGACGTGGCAGAAAAAAAAGCAGGAAACGGTCCAACACCCCTTTCTCAACGAAAAACTGGAAATCGGCCTCTTGCCACACGCGCAAGCGATGCTGCTGGCCAGACATCTGCGCGGAGATCTCGATGCCTATCCACCGTACCTGTACAAATAAGGAACGATATGCTGGTGCTCGTCAGTTATGATGTCGCAACCGGTGATGCCGCAGGCAGACGCCGTCTACGACGCGTCGCTAAAGTGTGCGAGAATATGGGCATTCGCGTACAAAACTCGGTATTCGAATGCAATGTGGATCAATCCCAATGGACACTCCTACGCGCGCGCCTGCTTGAAGTCTACAACCCCGAACATGACAGCTTGCGCTTTTACTTTCTCGGGAACAACTATAAACAACGAATCGAACACCAAGGCGCCAAACCCGCTGTGGATGTGGAAGACCCCCTCATTCTGTAACCGCGAACCCCAAGCTCACATGATTGGCCTAAGCCGGTTCGCGAAAGTCGTAACGTATTGATTTATAATGTGTTACATAGTGCTTGATCTTTGACAACTGAAATACGCTCTCTGTTTTCACTGAGTTCGCGGATTGATCCTCGTATTCACATGCAATAGAACATGTTACTGTATCCGGCGTCGCGCCCCTCGCGGGGCGCGTGGATTGAAACGCGGGGGTATTGACAGGGCTGGCGGTGGTAGGCTGTCGCGCCCCTCGCGGGGCGCGTGGATTGAAACCCGCCGTCGGGCTACAGGAACAGCGCGGCGACCGTCGCGCCCCTCGCGGGGCGCGTGGATTGAAACTGCTTGACGCCCTATCGACTTGCGAAGGCGGGGTCGCGCCCCTCGCGGGGCGCGTGGATTGAAACAAACAACGTACTGCCGGCGGG
>JBIJDW010000297.1:0-4296 GCA_044343885.1 Kiritimatiellia bacterium | reverse complement strand
AGACGGCCTCTCCATCGAGTTGTCCCTGAACATGCAGGGATATGCCGCTGACGTTTGAGGATGTTGTCGTCAGAGCCAGAGTCTCCGACTTGCTCACATCCACCACATTGACGGTCTGCGCTGTCTGGGTACAACCACTGACAATTCCGATTGCCATCAGACAAGCGACCAATCTGATCTTCATTTTCAGTTCTCTCGTTTTGCCGAACGAATAGCGTTTTATCCCTCGTGCGGCAAAGTGTATGACGGTTGCTGTTTGCAAACAAGCGTAATCTTGCCGCATGTGGGATAAAATGTTGTTGAACGGAGCCGCGGGGCCGGATGACGAGCTATGGGAGTGAAGGGGACAGGAAACAGGACAGGAAAACTAACCGATTACCCCGATTACCAACACCCAAAGTTTTTTACTGAAAGCCAATCCGCAACCGAGTATAATGCGCTCTTGATTTTCACCCCTATCCAGACGAAATGAAAGGAACTCCCCGTTATGGCGACCCTCTCCCTTGAGCAACTCTCCCTTGCAGCCAATACGATCCGTTGTCTGGCCGCCGACGGCGTTCAGGCGGCCAAGTCGGGCCATCCCGGCTTGCCGATGGGCATGGCCGACGTGGCCGCCGTGCTCTGGCTGAAGTATCTGAAACACTGCCCCGCCGATTCCCGCTGGGCCGACCGGGACCGCTTTGTCCTGTCGGGCGGCCATGGCTCCATGCTGCTCTACAGCCTGCTCCATCTGGCCGGTTACGATCTTCCGTTGGATGAGTTGAAACGGTTCCGCCAGCTTGACAGCAAGACACCGGGGCATCCCGAATACGGTCACACCGATGGCGTCGAGACCACCACCGGGCCGCTCGGACAGGGGATCGCCAACGCCGTCGGCTTCGCGATCGCCGAACGGATGCTCGCCGCCCGCTTCAACGGCGCGGACGGTTTTGACCCCGTCGACCACCGCACCTTTGCCTTCTGCGGCGACGGCGACCTCATGGAGGGCGTCTCGCACGAGGCCTGCTCGCTGGCTGGCCATCTCCAGCTCGACCGTCTGGTGCTGTTCTACGACAGCAACCGCATCACCATCGAAGGGCACACCCACCTCGCTCTCTCCGACGACCCCAAGCTGCGCTTCAAGGCCTACGGCTGGCACGTCCTCGAGATTGACGGCCACGATCTGGCCGCGATTGACAAGGCGATCCGCAAGGCACTGAAGCTCCGCGGCAAGCCGGTCTGCATCATCTGCAACACGCTGATCGGCAAGGGATCGCCCAACAAGGTCGACACCCACGATGTCCACGGCGCGCCCCTCGGCGATGACGAGCTGCGCCTCACGAAGCGCGCCCTCGGCATGCCCGAAGACCAGTTTTTCCACATCCCGGTCGCCGTCGCCGACCTCTTCAAGGCCCGCGCCGCCAAGATGCGCCGCGCCGCCAACGCATGGACCCGTTCCTTCAAGACGTGGGTGGTCGCCCATCCCGAGAAGGCCGCGCTTTGGAACACGCACATGACGGGCGCGCTCCCTGCGGATCTGGACGCGCTGCTCCCGGTCTTCGACCCGGCCAAGGCCGTGGCCACGCGCACCGCATCGGGGACGGTCATGAACGCCCTCGCGCCAGCCATTTCCCATTTGGTTGGCGGATCGGCCGATCTCGCTCCCAGCACCATGACGGCCCTCAAGGGGATGGGCGATATCGGGCCGGGCCGCTTCGACGGGCGTAATTTCCATTTCGGCGTCCGCGAGTTCGGCATGTGCGCCGTAATGAACGGCATCGCCCTGCACGGCGGTTTCCGCGTCTTCGGCGCGACGTTCTTTGTGTTCTCCGACTACTGCCGCCCCGCCATCCGCCTCGCCGCGCTGATGAAGCTGCCGGTGATCTATGTTTTCACCCACGACAGTTTTTACGTTGGAGAGGACGGCCCGACCCACGAGCCGGTCGAGCACATCGCGGCTTTGCGCTGCATGCCGGGCCTGACCGTCCTGCGACCTGCCGACCCCACGGAGACCGCCGCCGCGTGGGTCGCGGCCTTGCGCAACACCGAGGGGCCGACCGCTTTGCTGCTCACTCGCCAGAACATGGAGGTGATCGACCGCTCCATCTACCCGGCCGCCGCGCTTCTGGAGAAGGGAGCCTACACCCTCTGGCAGAACGGAGCCGGCACACCCGACATCACCCTCATCGCGACGGGGTCCGAGGTCGAACTCGCTCTCGCGGCCGCCAAACGGCTCGATGGCGTCAACGTGCGTGTGGTCAGCATGCCCTCGTGGGAGCGCTTCGAGGCTCAACCCGAGAACTACCGCCACGCGGTTCTCGATCCCGCCTGCTGCAAGCGGCTGGCGATTGAGGCGGGCGTCGCATTCGGCTGGCAGCGCTATGTCGGCCGCTGCGGCCGCACGGTCACGCTCGACACCTTCGGCGCGTCCGCCCCCTACAAGGCGCTCGCCGCTCGCTTCGGCTTCACCGTTGACAACGTGGTTGCCCAGGCGCGGGCGGTGCTCGCGCAGTGACCGCATGCGCTTGCGGAGGCTGACGTGAGGAGGTTCACCTGTGGACGCAGCAATCTCCATTGACCAGGTCACGAAACGGTTCGGCGCCGTTCAGGCCGTGTCCGATGTGTCGTTGACCGTCAAGTCCGGAGAAATCATGGGGTTTCTGGGGACCAACGGCGCCGGCAAGACGACGACGATCAAGATGCTGCTGGGGTTCTTTGCGCCGGATGCGGGCCGCGTACGCATCTTCGGCGCCGATCCCGTGAATGCAGCCGCGCGCAGCCGGATCGGGTTCATGCCCGAAACCGCCTACTATTATCGATACCTCAACCTCCGCGAACTCCTGCGCTTCTACGGTGGGCTGTGCGGCCTGTCTGCCGCCTCCATCCGGGCGCGCACCGAGCAACTGATCCCGCAGGTCGGACTCGCCGATGCCGGCGACCGCTTGCTGGCGCACTATTCCAAGGGGATGCTGCAGCGGGCCGGCATCGCTCAGGCGCTGCTGCATGACCCCGACCTGCTGATTCTCGACGAACCGCTGACCGGGCTTGACCCGCTTGCCCGGATCCAGTTCCGCGACCTCATTCTCGGACTGCGCGATCAGGGCAAGACCATTTTCTTCTCATCGCACGAGCTCTCGGAGGCGGAGCTGATCTGTGATCGCGTCGCGATCCTGAAACAGGGACGCCTCGTCTGGCTGGGATCCTGTGGCGACATCGTCGGCGACGGCGGACAAAATCTGGAACGCATCTTCCTGAATCTGATCCAGGATATACCGGAGGCGACGCCATGACACTGTGCTGCCGACAACTCGCGGCCTTGTGCGCGCTCTCCCTGCGCGAACTCTACCGCCGCAAAGATATCTGGGTCGTGTTCACGCTCGGCTTGTTGATCCTCGCGCCGCTAGCGGCGATCAATCCCTACGGCATCGGCGGCGCCTCGCGTCACCTCTCTGAAATCGCCCTGCTGTTGATTTGGATCTCGGCCGCCGTCATCGCCATTTCCGTGGCGGGTCGTCAGTTTCCACCTGAATTCGAGCACCGCACGATCTATCCCATGCTCGCCAAACCGGTTTCGAGAACCACCCTGCTCATCGGAAAATTCCTCGGCGCCTGGGTCGCTTCGGTTTCGGCAACGGGCTGTTTCTATCTGGCCTACGGGCTGTTTGCTGGTGCCAAAATGGGCATCTGGTTTCCGGCCGTCTTCTGCCAGTCATTCGCGCTGCATGTTGGATTCCTGACACTCGTCATCGCCCTCTCGATGCTGGGTTCTTTTTGCTTCACGCCGACGGCGAACCTGACGGTCTGCGGCATCGTGGTTGGCGGCATGTTCGTCATTGGCCAGCGGTTGCCCGAAATGACGGCCGGGCAGCCGGCTGTGATACGCGCGTTGGCTAAGCTGATTTACGTGGCCGCGCCACACGTCGAATTTTTCGACCTCCGCCGCCGGGTGGTTCATGAATGGGGTCCGGTCGGCTGGCAGGTCGCCGTAGCCGTCCTGCTCTATGCCGTTGTCTATTCCGGAGCCTGCTTGCTGCTCGCGGGATGGATCTTCCGGCGCAGGAAGTGCTGATGACGCGATGCGCGCAACCCTCCATATATCCGCTGCCGCGCTGACCCTTGCCGGGGCCTTGGCTCTCGGCCAGATGCTGCCGCGAGTCTTCGGCGACCGCCTGCCGCAAACCGCCGGAACCTCGCTGCTGGATCAGGTGCTGGGCGAAGCTCGCATGATGATCAGCGACGGCATGATCCTGAAAGCCGACGAGTATTACCACGGCGGCGTGCGTGTGGCCGACTGCACCCACGCCGACGCCCATGCCG
>JBIJDW010000296.1:0-4304 GCA_044343885.1 Kiritimatiellia bacterium | reverse complement strand
GTCCGGGACATCGGCCTCGTCAAAGCGCTGCAGGCGGCGGGCCACGACATGCTGTTCGTCCCCATGTACCTCCCGTTCTTGGAACTGACGGACAGCGCGGTGGTTCAGTCGCCGGTATTCTTCGGTGCGGTCAACACCTGGTTGCAGCAGAAACTGCCGTTTTACCGCCGGCTCCCCCCGGCATGGCGCCGCCTGCTGGACGCCCCGGGCGTGCTCCGCTGGGCGGCGGGACAGGCAGGCACCACACAAGCGGCGGGTCTCGGCGATCTTACGCTCGGCATGCTCGAGGGGCGGGAGGGCCGTCACCGTGACGCCCTCGATCAGATGGCCGTATGGCTGAAGACGCAACCACCACCCGACATCATTCACATCTCCAATGCGCTTCTGCTGGGGTTGGTACCTCCCTTGCGCGAGACCTTTGGCGCCCGTATCGTCTGTACGCTGCAGGACGAGGACACGTGGCTGGACGCGCTCCCCCCGGACTATCGCGAACGCTGCTGGGCGCGCGTCAAGGCACTGAGTCATGCGGTCGACAGGTTCCTTCCGGTCAGCGCCACCTATTCCGAAATCATGCAGTCCCGCCTGGGCTTGACGGCGTCCCAATGTAGCACCATCCCGATCGGAATCGATGTGGACGCCTTCTCGCCACCGGCGGCGCCGCCGGAAACGCCGACCCTCGGTTTTCTCTCCGAACTGACGCCCTCGCACGGCCTGGACACGTTGCTCGAAGCCTTCCTGCTCTTGCGCGGCAAGCCCGAACTGGCCACGCTCCAGTTGCGCATCACGGGGGGCGACAGCGGGGCAAGCACCCCCTTTCTCAAACGCCTCCACGCACGCATCGCCGCATCCGGACAGGCCTCGTCCGTCGCCTTCGTCGATGCCTTCCGCGAACCGCATCGCAGCGCGTTTCTCCGCTCGCTCAGCGTCCTTTCGGTGCCCGCGAGCCGACCCGAGGCCTTCGGGTTGTTTCAGATCGAGGCCATGGCCTGCGGTGTTCCCGTGGTGCAGCCCCGGTTGGGTGCCTATCCGGAGATTGTCGCTGCGACCGGCGGAGGTGTGATTTATGACGGGGCCACCCCTGCGGCTCTGGCCGGGGCGTTGGCGCCCCTGTTGACGGATCGCGCGTTGGCCGCACGCTATGGAGCGGCCGGACGGACGGCGGTCGTCGAAACGTACAGCCTAGCCCGCATGGTCGCGGAGGTGACCCGCGTCTATCGGGAACTTCGATGAAAGCGGTGTTCCACAAGCGGCCAACTATGCTATACTTACGGCATGGACGCAAAGCCTTATCTGGATCAGATTGCCGCCTGGTTTTCTACGCTTAATCTCGACGCGATTATGATCGGGAACGCTGCCGCCGCAATCAACGGGGCGCCCGTCACCACAGTGGATGTGGACTTTATGATTCAGCCGACAGACGAGAATTATCGAAAGCTCGCCGCTCTGGCCCAACGGATGAATTGCCAATTCGTTGAGCTCAAGCTCATGGACGACAATTACATGTACCGCCTCATTCATCGCTCCGAGCCGATCATTATCGACTTCTTGTTTGCGCCGTCTGGTCTGGATGATTTTGAGGCCGTCAGCCGCAGAAGCAGCGAAGTTTTTTTTGCCGGCAACCGACTTCGCATAGCGGCGCTCGAGGACATCCTCGCCAGCAAGAAGGCGGCCGCCCGCCCCAAAGACCTCGCAAGCATTCCCATTCTGGAGATGACCATCGATGAAAGACAGAAACAATAAGATCTCCACTAAGGGGGTTGTGCCGCGCATGCGCTCTGTTGCATTGCGACAGAGCACGGAAGATCCGGATCGCCACCTGATTCGCATGCAACTCGCCAAACCGCCGCACCAGCGCACAGGCTTTCTGCGTGTGCCGCTCGCGACTGGCGGAAGCTGCATCTGATCCCCCAGCAGAAGCGCGCCCAGAGTCAGTTCTTCTCGTGTTCAGGGTTCATGCTACGGTTTGCCTGTCCCCGAGGCGCTTCCGACGAAGTTTCTCCTTGTGCGGGCTGCTTAGATGTGTTTCACTCTAACCGGACACTGGTGCTGGCGCTGGATACGGATCCAGGAGTGGATCCCAATCAGAAACAGGGCGCGAGGCCGGTTTTGAGGCATATCAATGAGGCATATCAAACTTGCAAAGCCTCAAAATGGTTATGTAAGTGCTTGATTTGCAGCGGCGATTTTGAGGCATATCATGTTGCGGACGGTTTCCACGGTTTGATATGTTTGAGGGCTAATAACAAGGTTCGGTGATAAGATGAAGACATTGAAAGCCGCAATTGTCCTTCTTGCCGTCATCTCTTTGTTCACGTTCATCGGCTGCAACAAGAAAGAACCGCCGACGCCACAAAGAGATCCTGTCATTGAGATCCTGCCCGACCTCAAGCGCCAGGTTAACGCCGAGACCCCGAATAATACGAATCCATGGTACAAGGCGAGCACTCAGGATGATATTGTAATAAAGGGGAACCTATCGGATGCGACTTCATTGGCTCGAACGATAGACGGGAAATACAGTTATACGATCCATCGATTCGCGTATAGGGCGTTAGAGCTCCGCAAAGGAGAGTTCCCTGAAACAGAACTTACATTCTTCATTGTACGCCGGTTTCCAACCCGCGAGTCAGGAATCAAGGTCAAAGCGTTGTGGCCATTCAGACAAGACAGAGCGTTGTTGTTCAAGCTGAGAAAAGGCGAACCACGTTATCTGATTACATCAATTGAGATAGCAGACCCGAACAATATGCCGGAGGATACGGCTCACAAGCTCGCCGATCCTCAGCACTGACGTTCGCCATGAAGAGAATAATCATAATAAGTCTCGTCGTTATGGCGATTGCGGCGACATTGTTGGCGCTGTACTGGCCACGTCGTAGCATATTTCCGGTGGATGACCCCTCTGCGAGACGTTCATTCATTCAAAGCCTTGCTCGGCAGCACTCGAAGATTGACCAGAAACTGATTGTCCAAGTGCCGACCGATGGGACATGGGTCAGCAATTGCTGGGTTTTCGCGGTGCGTAACGCACGACAGCCATTGCTTGGCGGGCCCACGTTTGACAACATGTTTTTGATTGGCGGTGTCATCGGGTCTCAAGACGATGGCCCGACCAAATCGCGATATGTGACACGCGACTTTGACGAGGCAATAACTCGCCAACTTGACTTTCGACCGCCGACCTCGACGAACGACGCATTGGCAATCGCTGAATGCTACGCTTGGCTCTCCACACACACATCGCCTACCACAATGATGGTTCTTAAGGACGCCGCTGACATATCTCAACCAATTGACAATCTCTCTCGCCAATGTGAGGTATGGGGCGAATCTGTCCGAAGAGAGATTGTCGAACCACGGGTTGAGGCTCATCGTCTTGGGACGGTTGACGCGCCAGTGTTCACGGTGGAATTGTGTACGTACTCACCTGATTTCTGGGGCGATGTATATTTCTGGCATATGGAGATAGGGAAGCACGTATTTTCGGTGTCAAAGAGGCCAATTTTCCTGGCACCGAGAGTCTTGGAGTAGGAACGATGGCGAACCACCGGCGGCAGGTTACGCTCGCAAGCTTGCGAACCTGCCCGGAACGTTCGATGACAAAGAGGGGAAGGTGACACCATGAACAAAACCGTTTTCATTAGGATCCAAAGCGGCATCTGTATAGCCCTCTGCGCCACGGTGATCTCTTGCAGCGCGCCAACACCGACAGAACCGGATACCGGTGCCGGAGATAAGCATACCGCCATTTCTGGGGACTATGGACCGCAAGCGGGAGACCGAGTTAGGCTGACAGGTGTCTTTAGGACAGGAAAGGGGTACGTGGGCAGAATGGGGGAGGTCCTTATTCCGCATTTCGCTGATCGGGAGGAAGAAGGACTGAAGTACCGAGGCAAGTGGGTGAGGGTGACAGGAACGCTCTTCGCACCGTCATATCCAGAAGAGGAAGACGCCCAGGGGGTTACACTGGTACAAGGCGTTAAGAAAGTTCAGGCTATCCGCTTAGTTCAGGGATTGCGCGGCCTACACCTGGAGTTGGAGTCGATAGAAATGCTCACAGACGAAGACATGAAACATGAGAAGGTGGAGAAGTTGGAATCCGTGCAATAACGGATCTGAAGAAGCATCGAACAAAGCGTTGCTCAGCGACGCGGTAAACCGCGCGCGTGACGGCCACCGTGTGTGCCGGGCATGGCACGTAACTTGTGGGGTGCGAGTCCCCACGCCAGGTGAAGGAGAAGCCGAAGGGAAGCGAAAGGGCAACTGCGTCGCCGTGAGGCGGGGTGGGGAGGAAGTCCAACGCG
>JBIJDW010000043.1:0-13290 GCA_044343885.1 Kiritimatiellia bacterium | reverse complement strand
TGTCCGCTTAATTGAGGACATCCAGTCGAGCTGCGCTTTCTGGCGTAAGTTGTTGGGAATCAATTCTGAATTCTGAATCCTGAGTGCTGAATTCTTGGTGCGATGCAACGAAGTGAAATCGCACCCCCCATCCTGTCGCCGTTGCAATCGCCGTTGACATGGCCAGAGGATTGTGGTTATATTGACCTGACTTTGATCTTTCAGAAACTGAGTTCATGTTGAAGGGGCAAACGGAAGTCCGTGAAAATCGGACGCGGTCGCGCCGCTGTAATCGGCTACGAAACCGGAAATGTCACTGCTCACCTGTGATCCGCAAGCGGCGGGTTGCGGTGGGCGGGAAGACCCGGGAGTAGATTGGAAGCCGTAAGCCAGAAGACGTGCTCCCTCAATGCTTGTAGGCTCCCTCGTGAACTTGGGGAGTATAGGCGTCGTCGAATCATACGCATTCGAAAGGCCTTTATACTCCAGCGATGGAGTGTTAAGGCCTTTTTTATTGGCCGGAAAGGGGTCTGATGCATATTATGGAAGGTTTCTTGCCGGTGGCTCACGCGGCTGGCTGGTGGGCGGTATCCGTGCCGTTTCTTGCCGGGGGCGTGCGGTCGCTTAAGCGAATCGTGAAGGAAAAGCCGTCGGCGCGGCTATTGCTCGGCGCGGCGGGCGCGTTCGTGTTCGTTCTATCGGCGCTCAAACTGCCGTCGGTCACCGGAAGTTGCTCCCATCCCACGGGCACGGGCCTGGGTGCGATTCTGTTCGGTCCGTCGGTGATGTCCATTCTGGGCGCGATCGTGCTACTGTTTCAGGCCCTCCTCCTGGCGCACGGCGGACTCACGACGCTCGGCGCGAACACGTTCTCAATGGCGATCGTCGGACCGTGGATTTCCTATGCGATCTGGCGCGCGGCACGAGGGGCCAAGATGCCACGAGAACTGTCGGTGTTCCTCGCCGCGTCGTTAGGCGATTTGGCGACCTACACCGTGACGTCCTTCCAACTGGCGTTCGCCTTCCCCGATCCTGCGGGCGGCTTCACGGGGTCGTTGATGAAGTTCATGACGATCTTCTCGGTGACGCAAATCCCGTTAGCCTTGGCTGAAGGATTCCTGACGGTGCTGATCATGCGGGCGTTGAAAGTCTATGCACCGGGTGATCTGTCGGTACTGGGCGGCACGAAAGAAGGCAAGGTGACGGCATGAAGAAGTCCACTTGGTTGATGATTGCGGCGGTCGTCGCGTTGGCGGTCGTACCCCTCTTTATCCACACCCCTGTGGAAGGCGAGGAGGCGTTCACCGGTGCGGACGGGCAAGCGGAGTCGCTGATCGGTACGATACAGCCCGGTTATAAGGCATGGTTTTCACCCCTGTTCGAACCCCCCAGCGGCGAAATCGAGAGCCTGTTGTTTTCGCTTCAGGCCGCGCTGGGCGCGGGTGTACTCGGGTTCTATTTCGGACGCGCGTGCGGACGGCGCGAGGGCCGGCCGGGCGCGGATAAGACATGCACTTAATCGACTGTTTTGCCCATACGAATCGCTGGCGCAAGCGCCATCCGGCTGAAAAGGCCGGTCTGGCGCTGGGTCTGCTGGTGTTCGTGTTGGCGCTGCCGTGGCCGGGATCGGTCGCGGCGCTCGTCGTCGCGACCGCATCGGCTTTGCTGGGGGCGCGCATTCCGTGGCGTGTCTGGACGAAGGTGATGGCGATCCCGTTGGTGTTCCTGCTGCTGAGCGGCGCTTTGCTGGCGGTGGGCCTGGAGCACACGCCCGATGGACTTCGGATCGTGTGTTCGGAAAGCCGGCTGCATCCGGCACTGATCGTCATGAACCGCGCCTTTGCGGCGGCGGCGTGTTTGAACCTGTTGGCGCTGACGACGCCCGCGCACGAATGGGTGCCGCTTCTGAGACGTTGCCGTGTGCCGGCGGTGGTGCTCGATCTGATGCTGATGGTTTACCGGATGCTATTTGTGCTGGTCGAACGCTTGAGTGTGATGCAGACGGCGCAGGCCGCGCGCTTGGGCTACGTGTCCCGCGCAAATCGCATGCGTTCGTACGGCTTCCTGGGGGCCTGTTTGCTCACGCGGGCGATGGAGCGGGCGGGACGGATGGAGGCGTGTCTCGCCGCGCGTGGCGGCAGTGGGGAGTTCCCCATGCTGCCGTGCTCACGCGAACCGTCGCGCCGGTTCGTCGTATTCGTTGGGGTCGTGTTGTTGGGCGTCCTAGGCGTCGGCCTGCTGGGGAGGTACTTCGGCTATGTCTGAGTGTGTCATCGAAGCCGAACGTGTAACCTATGCGTATCCCTGCGGCAAGCCGGGACTGAGGGCGTTGTCGCTGAGCATCCGACGTCGCCGGAAGCTGGCCATCGTGGGGCCGAACGGCGCCGGAAAGACCACGCTGATCCTGTGCTTAAACGGCACGTATCGTCCCCAATCGGGCACCATCCGTTTGAACGGAGCGCCCACCGCCTATCGTCGCGAGGCGCTGTTCGAGTGGCGCCGGCGCGTGGGCGTGGTCTTTCAGGACCCGGACGATCAGGTGGTGGCTCCGAGCGTCGCGCAGGATGTGGCGTTCGGCCCGTTGAACATGGGGCTCACGCCCGAGGCGGCTCGCGAACGCGCCTCGGAATGCCTGACGGCCCTGGGCATCGAGTGCCTCTGGGATTCCGGAACTCACGAGTTGAGCCACGGGCAGAAGAAACTCGTCGCGTTGGCCGGTGTGCTGGCCATGCGCCCGGACGTGATTCTCCTCGACGAACCGACGGCGGGGTTGGACCCGGCGGGGCGGCGGCGGGTGATGGCCGTGCTGGATCAATTGCATGCGGGAGGCACGACGTTGGCGATGGCCACGCACGACATGGATCTCGTGTACGGGTGGGCGGACGATGTCGCCGTCCTGCGGGATGGACAGACCCTTGTGCAGGGAACGACCGAATCGGTTTTTCAGGATGCATCGGTGCTCGATGCGGTGGGGCTGGAAATGCCGTGTGTTCCGTCGGTCGCCCGGCAACTCCGCCGTCTGAACGTGTTGCCGGCGGAATCGACCGCGCGCACGCAGGAGGACTTGTTGATGGCGTTGGACCGATCCTGTCGTGCGCCGGCCGATGGTGGCGTTGTGCTCCCCGTGGTAGTGCCGAGACCCCTGGCGGATGCCGCCGAACGCGAAACGCTTGCGTTGGCCGAACCGCCCAAGCGGGCGATTCTGTTGGTGGCCTTCGGTACCAGTATTCCGGACGCGGAAGCGGCCTATCGGGCGATCGAGCGTTTGTGCCGGGATCGGTTCCCGGGCGTGGAGATACGCTGGGCATTCACGTCCAAGATGATTCGCCGGAAACTGGCGTCGATGAGCCGTCATCTGGATGCTCCCGATCAGGCGCTGGAGCGGCTGGTCAACGACGGCTACCTGCATGTGGCCGTGCAGTCGTTGCACGTCATCCGGGGTCAGGAGTACGATGAGATGAACGCTGAACTCGACGCCGTTCGCGCGCGGCGGGAACTCCGATCCGTGGTCGTCGGTCTGCCCTTGCTTTCGTCACTGGCCGACGTTCGGCGTGTGGCGCGGGCGATGACGATCCGGTTGCCGCCCGAAGCGCGGGCGGCGGACGACGCCATGGTGTGGATGGGGCACGGCTCGCGTCACCACGTCGAAGACGCACGGTACGATGCACTGGCGGAAGCGTTGCGCTTGCTCGACCCTCGCACCTTTCTGGCGACGATTGAGGGTCGCGCGACGTTGGACGCCAGAGTGGCGGGAATCCGACAGAGTGGCGTCCGCAAGGCTTGGTTGTTGCCGTTCATGGCGGTGGCTGGCGACCATGCGCGCAACGATTTGGCGGGTGACGCACCGGACTCATGGAAGTCTGTCCTGGAAGCGGCGGGCATCCCGTGCGTGCCCGTGCTCAAGGGAATGGCTGAATACCCGGCGATCGCGGAGATTTGGATGGATCACCTCGCGGCGGCCTGGCGGGAGATGGAGTAAGCAATGGCTGAGGCAACACAACATCGCGAGGTTGTTCATGGCGGAGACGCGCGTGCGGTAGCGCGCGTGCTCGGTGTGTCGGTATCCGAAACCGTTCCCGTGCGCCTGGACTTCAGTGTGAACGTGAACCCGTTCGGCGCGCCGTCATGGGTGAAAGGGGTGCTGATTGGCACCGAGCCGTTGGTGGAGCGCTATCCCGAGGCGAGCGCCACGACGCTGACTGCGGCTTTGGCCAAGACGCACGCCGTCGATCCCGACAGTCTCGTCTGCGGGAACGGATCAACCGAGATTCTGTCGTGGATCGCGCAGACTTTGCGTCCGGCGCGGCCCGCGTGGGTCGTTCCGGCCTACGCCGGATATGCGGAGGCCTGCGCTGCAGCCGGTTGTTCAGGCGAGGGACTCGCGGCTACCCTGCCCGGCGATGCGTTCAAGCCGGACTGGGAGGCGCTTCGGGCAAGCAAGGCCGATCTCCTGTTCCTCGCTTCGCCCAACAATCCCACGGGCGTGATGCTCGATCCTGACGACGTACTGTCCTTGACGGAATCCGTTCCGTCGCGGACGGTCGTGCTCGACGAATCGTTCATCGATTTCCTTCCGGATGCCGTGAATCGGACCCTGATTCGCCCCAAAATGCCGCCGAACTTGATCGTGGTGAAATCGCTGACCAAGTTCTTTGCCATCCCCGGCTTGCGTCTGGGCATGGCCTGTGCGGCGCCGGAGACCCTTCGAAGGATCGAAGCGTCGCGGCTTCCCTGGAGCGTGAACGGCCTGGCACAGGCCGTTGGGACGCGGCTGTATGAGGACACGGACTACATGGAGCGCTCGCGCCGACTCTTGCCGCGCTGGCGCGAGGCCTTTGCCAGCGAGCTCGCCGCGTTGCCCGGGCTGATCGTCCATCCTTCAGAAGCGCCGTTCCTACTGTGCCGCCTGTCGGCGCCCTGGACGGCCTCCCGTCTGCAAGCCGAACTGCTGCAGCGGGGCATTCTGATCCGGTCGTGCCGGAACTTCGAAGGACTGGGCGAGGCGTACTGTCGTCTCGCGGTACGGCCCCCCAACGAACAAGAGCAACTGATCGCCGCCCTGCGCGAGTTGCTGCTCGGTCACAGACCGAGTTCCCAATCTCGCCGCAAACCGGCGATCATGGTGGTCGGCACCACCTCCCACGCGGGGAAATCGGTTGTGGCCGCAGGACTCTGCCGCCTGTTCGCGCGGCGCGGTCTGCGTGTGGCGCCCTTCAAAGCGCAAAACATGGCGCTGAATTCTTTTGTCACGTCCGAGGGCGGCGAGATGGGGCGGGCGCAGGTGACGCAAGCCCGAGCGGCACGGGTCGAGCCGCATACGGACATGAATCCCGTCCTGCTGAAGCCGACCGGCGAGAGCGGCTCGCAGGTCATCGTCAACGGGCGGGCCATCGGCACCATGGGTGCCCGTGCGTACTATGGGCGCAAGGCGGAACTCCGGGAAACCGCGCATGCCGCCTATGACCGGCTCCAGAAACGCTTCGATCTCCTGATTCTTGAAGGTGCCGGGAGTCCGGCGGAGATCAACCTTCGCGAGCAGGACTTCGTCAACCTCGACATGGCGGAGTACGCCGGAGCGCGGGCGGTGCTCGTCGCCGACATCGATCGCGGCGGGGTCTTTGCCTCCATTTTCGGCACCGTGGCCTTGCTGACGCCGTCCCACCGCCGGCTGATCGGCGGGGTGGTGATCAACAAGTTCCGTGGCGATGCGAGCCTTCTGACCCCGGGGATTCGCGAAATCGAAGCCCTGACCGGCATCCCCGTTCTCGGTGTGCTGCCCTACTTGTCCGACTTGCAGATCGAGGAGGAGGACTCACTGGGAATCGAGGGACGAGGCGGCCCCTCGGCCGCCGTGCTGGACATTGCCGTTGTCCGGTTGCCACGGATCAGCAACTACACGGACTTCCTGGCGCTGGAGCGATGGAACGGGGTCCGTGTCCGCTATGTGACCCACCCCCGCGATCTGCACGAGGCGGATTTGATCGTTCTGCCGGGAAGCAAGCACACCCGGGGTGACTTGCAGTTCCTCCACAGGAACGGCTTCACGCCACGCATTCAGGCCCTGCACGCAAAAGGCACGCCGGTGTTCGGCATCTGCGGAGGCTATCAGATGATGGGGCGTAGCGTCGCGGATCCGCATGGTGTCGAGGGCGAGCCGGGCGAATCCGAGGGGCTTGGGCTTCTGCCGGTCGAGACCACGCTCGAAAAAGAGAAAGAACTCGCCCAAGTCTCCGGGACGACCACGATGGGCTGCGTGTTCGCCGAGCCGGGCACGCCGTTCCGCGGCTACGAGATCCACGCCGGATACACGGCGGAACCCGCCGGCCCTTCCAACCCCTTGCGCATTCGCGAACGACGCGGCACGGCCTGCGATGAGTCCGCCGGGGCTGTGGTTGACGGAGACGGGACGTATGCATTCGGGACGTATGTGCATGGTCTTTTTGACGAGGAAGCCATGACGCGACAGTTGGTGCGGTGGCTGTGCCAACGCAAAGGAGTGGATCCGGAGCAATTGGATCGCGAGGCGGCGCCCGACCCCGATGGCGCTCTCGACCGTGTGGCCGACATGTTGGAGGCGCACCTGAACGTGCGGCTCATGGAGGAGTGGATTCATGCACCCGCTTGATCTCCTCGCCGCCGTGGCGCTTGATGCCGTGTTGGGTGATCCGGAATGGTTTCCGCATCCCGTGCGGTACGTTGGCCGCCTGATCCACAACCTCGAAACCGTCACGCGCCGCTGCTGGCGCAACGAACGCATCGCCGGGACCGTAACCATTCTCGTCACAATCCTGATCACGGCCGGCGTGGTGTGGGGTTCGCTCGCGATCGCCCGAATGGCAGGCTCATGGGTGGAACGCATCGTGACGGTGGCCTGGGTCTACCTCGGGATCTCCGCGCGTTGCCTGTCGGACGAGGCCCGTCGGGTGGATCGCGATTTGCGCCGGAACGACCTTCCCGCCGCGCGGCAATCCGTTGCGCGCATCGTCGGGCGCGATACCCAGTCGCTGGACGCCTCCGGAGTCAGTCGAGCCGCCATCGAGTCGGTGGCTGAAAACACCGTGGACGGCATTCTGACCCCCCTCTTCTTCGCGGCGCTGACCGGCCCGATCGGCCTGTGGATATTCAAGGCCGTGAGCACGGGCGACTCCATGATCGGCCACATGAATGAGCGGTATCGGCGTTTCGGAACGGTTGCGGCACGCCTGGACGATGCGGCCAACTTCATTCCGGCACGCCTCGCGCCGCTGCTCTTCGCACTGGCGGCGTTACTGACCGGAAATCGCGCGGTCAGCGCATGGCACGTGGCGTGGCGCGACCGGCATCATCACGACAGTCCAAACGCCGGCATTCCGGAGGCCGCCATGGCTGGCGCTTTGGGCGTCCGGCTGGGCGGGCCGGTCACCTACGCTGGCGAGCCGATCGAGCATGTTCCCTTCGGCGCGGAATATCCTCCACCCGAACCGCGGCAGCTTCGCTCCGCGAGGGTCATGCTGTGGGGCGTAACGATTCTGGGAACCGCACTGGCTGCCGGCACGGCGGTCTTGATGATTCTGGCACGCACGTATGTTTGAGGACTACTCTTATGGAACAGACTGAACCCGTTGAAAAGAAGCAGGGAACGTTTTATGGCGTGGGCGTGGGACCCGGCGATCCCCAACTCCTGACGCTGCAGGCCGTTCAGGTGCTGTGCGGGGTTGACGTGGTTTTTCATGTGACGGGCCCCCGCACCGAAATCAGCGTATCCGGACGCATTGTGGACGCGATCGAAGGATGCCGCGCCGAACGGGTGGAACTGTTGTTCTCGATGGCCACCGATAAGACAAAACGGACCGGCGACTGGGAACGGAACGCGGAGTGCGTGGTGCGTGAACTGAGCGCCGGCCGCGATTGCGCCTTCGTGACCATCGGCGATCCGCTGTTCTACAGCACCTACACGTACCTGCTGCGCGAGGTGCGGAAGCGATTGCCCGATCTTCACGTGACCACCGTGCCCGGCATCACCGCATTCCAGGCGGCCGCGGCGCGCGCCAACCTGCCTCTGGTTGAAGACGACGAAGTGCTGACCGTCATTCCGGCATGGAAAGAAGAGATGGCGACTCGGAACCTCGCTACGCCTCCCGGCACGATCGTGTTTCTCAAGACCTATCGGCACCGGAATCGAATTCTGGATGGCTTGCCCTCCGACACGACGCCGGATCAAGTCCTGTATGCCGCGCGCGTGGGCCTGGAGGACGAAAAGATGGTCGCCGGCATCGAAGCCGTGAAAAAACTCCCCGACGAATACCTCTCCCTGCTGATCGTGAAACATCCTTCCGGCTCCCCCCTAACACCCATCACCTTCCGCCCATCATCTTCCAGCTCATCACCTTTCAGCGCCCCCCTGTCTCCTCAATGGGACCTCTCACCGGAGGTGATCGAACACGAGAGCTTCCGGCGGATCGAAGCGGAAATGGGACCGCATGCGTTCGCTCCTGAGGAGTGGCGGGTTGTGCGCCGACTGATCCACACCACAGCGAACTTCGCCGTCGCGCAGGCCATCCATTTCCAAGGGGACCCGGTGGCGGCGGGCTTGCAGGCCCTCCGTGCGGGCGCGTTGATCTACTGCGATTCGCAGATGATCCGGAACGGCCTTTCGTTGCGTCGTCTGCAGCGGATCAATCCCGCGTACCGCGCGGATCGCATGGTGTGCCGTATAGATGATCCCGCCGTGATGGAGGATGCCCGCCGGCGCGGCCAGACGCGTGCACTGGTCGCTCTGGAGCGGTCGCGGCCGATGCTCGACGGAGCGATTATTCTGATCGGCAACGCCCCGCTGGCGCTGGCCTCGGTGGCGCGGCTGATCGCGACCGACGGACTGCGGCCGGCCCTGGTCATCGGCATGCCGGTGGGCTTCGTCAACGTAGTGGAGTCCAAAGACATGATCCTGCGAACCGCCACGCCCCAGATTGTGCTGCAAGGCCGGATGGGCGGCAGCCCGCTCGCGGTCGCGGCGCTGCACGCCATTACGGAAAGCGCGGAGGACGCGGATGCGTGAAGACCGCCCCATCGGAGGAACTCCCGGAATGCTGCGCACCGGCTACACCACCGGCGCCTGCGCGGCTGCGGCTGCGCGGGCGGCGTGGGAGTGCCTGATCGGCAAAGCCGATGCCGGCACGGTGCTCATACGGTTCCCCGACGGGCATGCCCGGAGCATGCCGGTAGCGGGTGTTCGGCGGGATGACGGGACGGCGGCCGAGGGATGGGTTATCAAGGATGCGGGCGACGATCCGGATGTCACCCACGGCGCGGTGGTGCGATCTCGCGTATCGGCGTGTCGGCCGGATGGGGAGCAGGATGCGGACTTCATTGAAACGTGCAACGCGGGGAAAGTCGTGCTGCGCGCAGGAGTGGGCGTCGGCCGGGTCACGCGTCGCGGGTTGGAAGTGCCGCCGGGCAAGTGGGCCATCAACCCGGTCCCGCGCCGCATGATCGCGGAAAATCTGGCGCTCGCCGGTTTGGGTGCGGACGGCAGCCGCTGGTTGGTCGAAATCGGAATCGACGGCGGTGCGGAGTTGGCGGCACGAACGCTGAATCCGATCCTGGGAATTGTGGACGGACTGTCGATCTTGGGAACAAGCGGTTTTGTCATTCCGTGTTCCAACCAAGCCTACCTGGCCACGATTCGAATCCTGTTGAATGGCGCGCGGGAAATGGATTGCGCCACCGCCGTGCTGGCCACGGGGGGACGGACCCACCGGAGCGCGCGTGCGATTCATCCCGATCTCCCCGAACCCGCATTCGTCCGAATCGGCGACTTCATCCGCGAAGCGATCGAACACGCGGCCGGACTCGGATTCGAACACATCGTCGTGGCCTGCATGCCTGGAAAACTGGCCAAGTACGCGATGGGCCTGGCCTGCACCCATGCGCACGTTGCCGCGCTGTCCATGGAGGAGTTGGCCCAGACTCTGGAGGATGCCGGGATGGCGTCGACCGTCGTGCAGGCGTGCCGCCAGAACGTCAGTGTCCGGGGATTTCTGGAAGCGTTGGAAAGTGAGGCGCAGCGCGCGGTGCTGGAACGATGGGCCGGACAGGCCTTGGACGTCTGGAAAACGTGGGCACCGCCGTGTCGGTTCGAACTGCTGCTCTTCGAAAACGATGGAAGGAGAATCGGCCAATGGACGTGCTAGTGGATGAATCTCACGGCCTAAGCCCGCTCCCCTCGCCCCCGAGTCGGCGCGTGTTGCCGATCGGCCTGTTGGCCGAGGGTCGGGCGTGTCTGGTTGTGGGCGGCGGCAAGGTGGCCGAACGCAAGGTGCATGTCCTGCTCGAAGGCGGAGCCGAGGTCTGTGTCGTCAGCCCGGACCTGACCGGCGATCTGCGCGCCCTGGCGGCTGCCGGGACCATTCGCCATGTGGAGCGGTGTTTTGAGCCCGAAGATCCGAAGGGCCTGCTGGCGGTGTTTGCCGCGACGAACAACAAGGCGGTGAACCGGGACGTGCTCGATGCCTGCCGGAAGGCAGGCGTCCTGTGCTGTCCCGTGGACGGCAATTGGGTGCAGGGCGACTTCGTAACGCCAGCCGTTCTGCGTCGGGGCGATCTGACGGTGTCCATCTCGACGGGGGGCCGCTCCTGCCGCAAGTCGCGCATGCTCCGCGAAGATCTCGAACGCCACATGGAACTGGTTGAAACGGCGGAACTGGTGGTGCTCGGCACCAGTCACGATTACCTGGCGATCGGGCAACGGGAACCGCTCCACCTCGCCGGCGACCGGATGGCGCAGACGGGCGCGATGCTCGCCCGGGTGTGGGGTATCCACGAATTTATGCTGCTGAACACCTGCAACCGAATCGAGTTCGTCGGTCTGGTCTCCAATCCGGACGAAGTCATGCCCCTCATCCGGCGCATTCTCCACTTCGACACGCTCAAGGCCGACGCCTTCTATCTGCGGCGCGCGGGCGAGGCTTTTGAACATATGGCCGTACTGACGGCGGGCCTGCTGTCGCAAATGCCAGGCGAATGCCACATTGTCGGACAGGTCAAGGACGCGCTGGAAGACGCGACGCAACGACAGTGGGCCGGTCCTCTCATGCGGGAGTGGGTGGCCTCGATGTTGCATGTTTCCAAGGAGATACGCGGACTTACGTCGCCGCTGTTGCGCAACATCGAGATCGAAGACCTGTGCGTGGAGTTCCTTCAATCCGAATGCCCGTCGCTCGCCGGAAAACGCGTGGTGGTGATCGGCGCCGGCATCGTGGGGCGAGGTCTGATCGAGCGCCTGCTCCCGCAATTATCCCGGATGGACTGGATTTACCACGCCCAGTGCCCGGACCTGCCGGACGGTTCGGACGACCGCGTCTCCTTGGGCACGTTCAACCAGTTGCGGGACCGGCTGGCACAGGCCGACATCGTGATCTCTGCAGCCGCCAGTCCCGGTCATATTCTACATCAGGGACATGCGCCGTTCTTTGACCAAGAGAAGTCCGTTCTGATGGTGGACCTGGCCATTCCACGGAACATTGCTCCGGAACTCAACGGTATCACGTCGAACCTGCGGGTCGTAGACATGGATGATCTCAAAGCGTGGTCGCGCCGCCGGTCGGTGGACCTGGTGCGGGTGTACGAACTCAGCCGCGAAGTGGTGAAGGAACATGCGGAACTCTATGAGCGTCTCGTCAACAGCTTTCAAAATGGGAACTCGCGCCAGTAACCTGGCGCGAATCCAAACACGCGAAGCGCTGGAACGCATTCAGACCATGCTTCCCTCCCTGCGTTTTGACATCGTGCCCATCTCCAGTCCCGGTGACCGGGATCAGCAGACGGACCTGCGCGCAAGCCCGCCCGACTTCTTTACCCGTGACCTGGATGAAGCGGTGCGGAGCGGGGTCATCGATGGCGCCGTTCACAGCGCCAAGGATTTGCCCGACCCGGTTCCCGCCGGTCTCGACTGGTTCTGGCTGCCGTGGGCGGAAGATCCGCGCGATTGCCTCGTGTTGCCGCCGGGACGAGCCGTGGCTGATCTGTCGGCGCGTCCACGACTGGGGGTCAGCAGCGCGCGCCGCGAAACCTATTGCCGCAAGCGATTCCCGGAGGCTGAACCGCGGCCCATTCGCGGGACCATCGAGGACCGCCTCCAGCAACTGGATCGCGGCGATTTTGATCTCCTGATTATGGCGGGGGCGGCCCTGCTGCGCCTCGGCCTGGCCGACCGGATCACGGAGTGGATTCCCGTCGGGGATCTGCCTCCGGCCGACGGTCAGGGCCACCTGGCCGTCACCTTCCGTCGCGGCGATGCCCGGTTCCAGCGGCTGCGGAGCCTTTTCGTCAAGACCGTCGCGTTTGCCGGAGCGGGCGCGGGCGATGCCTCGCTCTGCACGCTGGCGGCGGTTGAAGCTCTGGGACATTGCGACGTGTGTTTGCACGATGTCCTCCTGGATGCTCGCCTGCTCGACCGATTGCCAGCGCATGCGATGCGACTGGATGTCGGCAAACGGGCCGGGCGCCATACGGCGTCACAGGATGCGATTTCGGAGCAGATCGCCGTGTTCGCACGGCGAGGTGTGCGCGTCGTGCGGCTCAAGGGAGGCGATCCGGGGTTGTTCGGGCGCCTCGCCGAGGAAGTGGATCGACTCGACGAGCTGCGCCTGCCGTATCGGGTCATTCCCGGCGTGAGCAGCCTTCTCTGCGCCACCACGGGCACCGGGATGCTGCTCACCCGCCGCGGGATATCCCGTGGCTTTTGCGCCATGACCCCGCGCGCTCACGATGGGGAACAGGCACCCGTTGACCGCGCAGGTCGCGCCGCCCTGCCGATGGTCTTCTTCATGGCGACCGGCATGTGCCGGCACGTCATGGATGAACTGGTGCGGGATGGAACGGCCCCGGAGACGCCCGCCGCCGCCGTGTTCAATGCAGGCGCCTGTGACGAACGGATCGTTGACGGAACCGTGGGCACCCTCGCAGAGCGGCTTGAACGCGTGAAGGAAGACGCGCCTGGGTTGCTGCTCGTCGGCAACGTCGTCGCCTACCGGATGCGCCGCGATTGGGGCGCCTTGCGGGGGCAGCGCGTCCTCCTGACGTGCAGCGACGCGATTCTGAATCGGGCCGCCCAGATCGCATGGGATCTCGGTGGCATTCCGGTGCCGCTGCCCTTGATCCGCTTGACGAGCGCACCAGAGGCTGTCCGGACGCTACGCCGGGCCTCCGAGTATGACTGGATCGTGCTCGCCTCGCCCTCGGCCGTGCGTTGCTTTCTCGAAGGGATGATGGCCGCAGGAATGGATCTCCGCCGCTTGCCGCGACTGGCGGTCTGCGGCTTCGGAACGGCACGCG
>JBIJDW010000042.1:0-13356 GCA_044343885.1 Kiritimatiellia bacterium | reverse complement strand
ACCGCCAGCCTCGTCATTGCCGCGATCACCGATCTGTTTGACGGCCTGCTCGCGCGCCGCTGGCGAGTGGTGAGCGCGTTCGGCGCAATGGCCGATCCGCTCATGGACAAGGTCTTCTACCTCGTCGTGTTCCCCACCCTGCTCTATTTGCTGGCCTCGCAGCCTGCGGAATCGGTCCACGCCGTCGTCATGCTCGTCTTCACGGTCCTCTACATCCTGCGCGACCAGTGGGTGTCCTTCCTCCGCTCCGTCGGTTCGGCCTACGGCGCCGACCTCCGCGCCAATTGGATGGGCAAGCTCCGCACCGCCATCAGCTTTCCCATCGGCTGCATCATCTACGTCTATATTTCCTGCCACCCGTTCTGGCTTCCCCGCCCGCTGATTTACACCCTGGAGGCCTTCGCCATCCTCGTCAACTTTGCCTCTCTCGTGGTCTACACCAAGCAGTACCTCCCCTGGCTCCGCCGCGCGATTGCAGCCTCCTAAACCCAGCCCCCGGCATGTCCGAAACCGCGCCAACGCTCTCTGACGCCCTCGCGGCCGAACGCGACCGGGTGATTGATGCCCTTTCGGATGACGCCGTCTCGGCCTTTGCCGCCACCGATCCTGCCTTTAAGTCCGGTGGATTCCGCCCCGGCAACGCCGCGCCGATTCGTAACCGGCTCCGCATCCTGGCGGCCGCGGCCGACGGACTCTCTGACGCGCTGCGGCGTCTGCTGGCGCACGGTTCGCTGAACCGCACGCTCATCGCCTCCCTCTCTGAAACAGCCGTCTTTGACCTGCGCCATGACCTCGCCGCGCTCTTCGGCCCCGCTCGCATTCTCTTGGCGCTTCAACTCGACGAGCGGCAGACGCTGCGCGAAGCCGCCGCCCGCTGGCTGAGCGCGAAGCCGCCGTTTGCCCCGATCGAACCCGCCGCCGCCACCGCGCACCTGCGCGATGTATTCGGCCGCCTGCTGGACGCCTGCAGCGTCGCCGGGACCGCACCAGGCGCACCCCTCATCCCCACCCGCGAGGCGTGGCAGGACGAGAAGGCGCATCTGAACGACCAGCTTCGCGACCTCCGCGTCCAGCTCCGCACGCTCAAGGATTCCGACGCGCGCGCGGTCCGGCTTCAGAAACTCGCCGATGCGCTCACCGCCGAACGGGATGATCTGGAGGCCCGGATGGATGCGGAGACGGCCGAGAAACGGCTGGCGATCCGCCAACGCGGCGAGATGGAGTCCGAACTGGCCCGCGAGCGGACGCAGCGCGAGGAGCGTCTGCGCGCCGCACTCGACAGCCGCCTGGCCGGTGAGTTCGCCGGCTGGCTCGCCCACGCCCGCGTCGTGGAGACCGAGGCTGCGGCAGACGGCGCCGGACCTCGCGATGCGATGGCACAGGCCGAACACGCCCTCCGCCGACAGGCCGCCGCCGACCGCCATTCCGGCAATCGCGCCATCCTGCTCGCGCGGCTCGAATCCCTCGCCGCAGCCCGTGCTCGCGTCCGCGACGCCCTCGCCCATGCCCTCGTGCAGACACCCGAACTTCCGGCTGCGGCCCGCGCGCTCGATGACGAGATCCAGCGCGTCCGCGCCATCCTTCAGATCGAGGAGTCGATCTCCCCGTTAGAGGAGACCCTCGCCGCCCGGCTTCACGCCGCCGACGGCAACACCCTCTACGCCATCCGCGCGCTGACCGAACGGCTCACCGCGTTCTCGGTGCTCGATCCGCCCGCGCTCCGCCGGCTCGACACTGCGATCAACCGTCGCCAGGCGGCCCTGCTCTCCCGCGGCGAAATGCCGGAGGGAAAGGCACCCGAGCCTGTCCTGACGCTCCGGCGCGCGCTCACCGGCCGCGGCAAGGCCATGCTGCTGATCGACGGACACAACCTGCTCTTCGCCCTCCAGGGGCGTTACATGCCGTCTTCAGGCGCGGCCGTCCCGGACCGTGAGAAACGGGCACGGATGATTGCAGATCTCGTCCGCGTGGTTGGTCCCCACCCCTCCTGCCGCGTCTGGATCGTGTTCGACGGCCCCGTCTCCAGCGAGGAAACCCCCGCCACCAACGTTCGCGTCTCCTACTCCGGCGGCGTGGGCGAGCACCGGGCCGACGCCGTCCTGCTCGACAACATCCGCTTCCTGCGCGGCGTCGACGCCGAGATCCCCGTGATTCTCGCCAGCAACGACAACGCCCTCTGCGGCCAGGCCCGCCGCATCGGCGCCGTCACGATCGCCGCCACCGACATCGGCGCGCTGCTGTGAACGTAGATCCGCCCATTGGATTCACCACGAAGGGCACGAAGTACACGAAGAGATTCGTGGTGTAAACTGCCGCAGGGGGGCGGCTCTCACCCGACCCGGCACACCAGTCCCTTGAGATACAGCCCTTCGGGAAAGCAGACATCTTCCGGATGGTCGGGGCCTTGCTGGAGGCGTTCGATGACCTGCACCCGGCGGCCGGCGTCCACGGCCGCGTCGGCGACCACCTTGTGGAACAGGTCGGGCGTGACCAGCCCCGAGCAGGAAAACGTCGCCAGCAGCCCGCCCGGACGGAGCAGCTTCATCGCCAGCAGGTTGATGTCCTTGTAGCCCCGGCACCCCGCCATGACTTGGCCTTTGGATTCGACAAACTTGGGCGGGTCGAGGACGATCAGGTCGAATGCGCGGCGACTGTCGCGAAACTGCCGGAGCACCTGAAACACGTCGCCCGTGATAAATTCCGCGCGGTCGGCGGCGATCCCGTTGAGAGCCGTGTTGGCGCGCGCCAGGTCGAGGGCGGGCGCAGAGAGGTCGACATGCGTCACCCGCGCCGCGCCAGCCACCCCCGCCGCCACGCCGAAGCCGCCGCTGTAGGCGAACGCATTGAGCGTCTCCCGTCCCGCTGCGACCGACGCCACGCGGGCGCGGTTGATGCGCTGATCGAGATAGAAGCCAGTCTTGTGTCCGCCCTTCACATCGACGCCATACCGGCAGCCGTTCTCGCTGATCAGGATCTGATCGGGCGGCTCCCCGCCGCGCAGCACGCCCGCCACGGGCTCGAGTCCTTCCCGGTCGCGAACCGTCGCATCGCTTCGCTCGTAAATCCCCTCGCACGTCGGCAAAAGCCTCGCTAGCGCGCCCGTGATCTCGCCCTTCCACCGTTCGACGCCAGCGGCGGTGAACTGGCAGACCACGAAATCGCCATAGCGGTCAACCACCAGGCCCGGCAGGCCGTCGGACTCGGCGTTGACCAGCCGGAGCGCGTTGTCGTCGCCGCGCAACACGCCCAGATCGGTCCGAAGCTGGATCGCGGCGGCGATCCGACGCTCGAAAAACGCCGCGTTCACCGTCTCCGCCGGGTCGCACGTCCACATCCGCACCCGGATCTGCGACGCCTCCGACCACGCGCCGAACCCCAAGGCCGTCCCGTCGTCCGCGACCACGCGCACCGTCTCGCCCAGCGTCAGCCCGGCGGCGGCGCGCTCGACCGCCCCCGAAAACACCCACGGGTGCTGCCGCTTGATGGAATAATCCCGCCCCTCTTTAATCACAACATCTTTCATCGTTCCGCCTGCTTTTTTATAAGTCGATACAACACCCCGTCCCGTTCAAAACTCGCTCCCGCGTCCAAGATGGCATGTGGCGCGTAGCCGGGCACCGGCGAAACGACATAGACGTTTCCCGCCCGCGCGTGCACCTGCGAAACCCATTCGGCGTCCGAAAGCCCCGTCCATGGCGTGACCAAGTCCCAGTCGCACGACAGTACCCCCGCCTGCCGCGCGGCCAAGATCGGCCCCGCCACCGTCGCATCGGCCAGCAACGCATCACCCGCGTTCAGGTGATGGCCGACGGCGGCTACAAAACGCGCGGCCGAATCTTCATGGTGTTTCCACGGTATCACCCAGTACCGGATTTCATCCCGAAAAGGGAGGAAGCGGGCCCGCTGCACACGCCAGTCTCCCTGCCGCACCGCCGCGTTCAGAACCAGCGGGCCCGCGACCGCGCACAGGGCGCCAGCCAGCGTCACCCAGGCACAGCGGCGCGGGGACATGGCCGCATCGGCCACACCCCACCCGACCCACACAGCCAGAAGTCCGAGTGTCGGCAAGAGAAACGTCACCTGATCGGGGACAAAATAACGGGCCCAGAAAATGCCGTGCAGCCCCGTCAAGGCCAGCAGCAGGCGGCGCAGCAGGCGGTCGTCACGTCCCGAATCATGCCAGGCACCCCGCCAGGCAAAGAGCCAGCACGGATTCAGCAGACTCAATCCCGCCAACGCCATATTCGCAAACCACACCTGTCTCTGAAACCCCCCGATTCCCAAGACCTGTCGCCCATAGCCATCGCCCCAGAGGACATTTTGCAGAATCGCCCAGCACCCAGACCCTCCCCTCGCCATGCCGACGGCCTGCCACAGAATGAACCCGGCGCCGGCCAATCCCAGCGTCAGGCATCCGGCCACCAATCCGGCTCTGCGGACGCCACTCCGCCGCCAGACCGCTTCCACGAGCACGCACACATACACCGGCAGCCCGAGCAACGCGGCGTTATGAAGGCTCCAGTGCAATCCGTTGACCAGAAACAGGGCTGCCAGCCAGCGCGTCTTCCGCTGCTGGGTATAACACACCAGGCAATACACTTCCGCCATCACAAAGGCCAGCGACCACGTGTAGACCTCGGCAACCGTCCCAAGCCACCACGCCATATGGGCGAACCCCAAAAACACCACGGCCACCCCCGCAGCCCACAGCGAGCGGGTCAGCCGAACCACCACCGCGCCCAGCAAGGTCAGCGCCAGCGCCAGCCCCACCCCGCTGAACAGGTTCGCCGCATGGAACGCCTCCCCCCGGGGAAACAGACCGACAAATCCCCGTGCCAGCAGGATGTAAAGCGGATGCGCCAAAGCGATCCCCGAATCCCAGTGATAATCAGCCGCCGCAATGCGGAATTGAAACACCCCGGTGTCCTGCCACCCGACGCCACGCTGCGACGTCCAGGCATACATCGCCATGAAGAGAAAAAAAACGACGACCCCAATCCCCCCCCAGCCTCTTGAACATGTGATTTTCATGACCCCCCGCAGGACGTGGTCGGCTTCTCACCCATTTACATCTTCTGATCCAGCCCCTTGCCGGTCTCGATGTGCGCGAACGTGGGCAGATGGGCCGTGAAGACCGCCACCAGGTCGGCCTTGGTCACACGCGGCCGGTCAAGACACGCGCGCAGCGCCTCAAACACACCGTCAATCTCCGCCAAACTCCGGCGGGGGGCGTTTTTGACGACCCCGAGGGTAGCGAACCGCGTGAGGTCCAGATCCTCGCCCGGAGTATAAAACTCCTCATACGGCTTCTCGCCGCTGGTATCGGAATCAAAGAAATAGACCGGCCACCGGATCGTGCCGCGCGGGCTGTTCACCAACAACCGGTCCGCCCGGAGCCGCGCCATCTTCTCCCGCGCCTCGTCCTCACTGTGGCACACGTCGGCCTCCAGGCCCAGGGCGTGGAGCAGGTCGACCGCCACCCGTTCAAACGGGATCATGTCGCGCGCCTCGTCGAGCTTGGGAAAAAAGATATCTCCGCTCTCCCCTAGGATCGAGGCGAGCAGGCAGAGTTCGCCCGCCTCGATCGGCGAGACGAAGAAACGCCGGATGCCGAGCGGGCAGGACCACGGCTGGCGCTTGGACAGCCGCTCCAGAAAACCGAGCGGCAGGCTGCCGTTGGAAAACGCCACATTGGCGAAGCGGGCGGTGGTGACAGGCATCCGGCCGGCATAGGCCATGATCATTTCCTCCATCAGCTTCTTGCTCGCCCCCATGAGGTTGACCGGGTTGGCCGCCTTGTCCGTGGAGACGCAGAAGAAATGCTGCGGCGGACGCTCCAGCAGGAGGTCGAGCAGTCCGCGCGCCCGCAGCAGATTGTTCTCGACCATCGCCTCGATCGAAAACGGATCCTTCTCGCTGCGCACATGCTTGTGCGCCGCAAAATTGGCCACGATGTCAAACGGCCCGTGCGCGCGGAAGAGCTTGGCGAAGACGGGATCGCTGAAGCTGACCGGATAGGTGACAAAATCGGCCGGCAGGGCGGCGGCGCCACCACTGCGCAGGTCGCGCACCAGTTCAGTCAGCCCGTTCTCGCTGGTATCCACAACGCACAGTTTCGCCACGTTGAACCGCAGGAGCGCCTTGATGTAATGCGAACCGATCGACCCCGCGCCCCCGATGACCAGCGCGCGGCGGCCGTCGATCCGCGCGTGCAGGTCGCCATCGAAACGGGCAAAATCATCGGCCAGCAAGCTGCGCTCCCGCCGCGTCACCTGCTCCCGGATGAACCGATCCAGATCAAAAGCGATGTCCATACCTGTCCGCCTTTCCCTTGTGGGTTATGTCGTGTGCAGACTATACGTTGCTCCTCTCCCCGGCGTCAACTTAAACAAGCGAGGAAACAGGCTTTCATCCTGCCACCTGTTTGTCGTATACTGTCCGGCAACCCGTTTTACTGACGTACACGCACGAATAGGATGGAATACCATGAAACGCACCTGCCTTTTCTTTTGCCTGCTTCTTTCTCTCGCCGCAGCCGGTTGCGGCGCGTTTTCGCCTCGCCACGCGGTTCGCGATGGTGAAGCGGCGTTGAAAGATCACAATTACGAAGCGGCCGTACGGCACTTCAATCGCGCCGTGCGCCGGCTGCCGAATGACGCGACCCTGCACTACAACCTCGCGACCGCCCATTTCCTCCTCGGTAGCTTCGTCCCCGCCGAGGCCGCGCTGAAACAGGTTCTGACCCTCGAGCCTGGGAACCTGAATGCGCGCGAGCTGCAGGCCCAGATCGCGCTGCACCGCAGCGAGTGGGCCAAAGCCCGCACCCTTTTCACCGAACTGCTCGCCGCCACGCCCCAAGCCCGCGCGCGTTATCTCACCGCCCTCTCGAACGTGGAGCGGGGTGCCGCACGCTACGATCTCGCGCGCGTCCGCCTGCTCCAAGCCATCAAGTCCGACTGGAAATACGCCCCGGCACATTACAACCTCGCCCGGCTCTACCGGGATCACTTCCGTCTGACCGACGAGGCCGCCGACGAGATCGAACTGTTCCTGCGCATGGTCAACAGCAGCGACCCCTTGAAAGCGGAAGCGGCCAAGATGCTCGAAGCGTTACGGCTGACGCAGAAAAACACCCGGACGCCCCCACCCGCCGAGCACCGCGATACCGAGAAGGCGGCCGTGCGGGTCAAAGAGGGCGACCGCGCGGGCGCCGCCCGCGCCTGGCCGCGGGCCGAGAAGGCCTATCGCGACGCCCTCGCCGCCGATCCCCAGTGCGCACCCGCCGCGCTGGGCCTAGGTCAAACCCTGCTGAGCCAGAGTGAATACCGGCAAGCGCTCGATGCCTTCCGGCAGGCGACGGTTCTGAACCCCGGTTTAGCCGACGCCTTTTATCAGGGCGCCCTCGCAGCCCTCGAACTGAAGGACCTGCCCGAGGCGGGCCGCCTCTTGAACCAAGCAGCCGCGAAATGGCCTGATCGGTACGGGTTCTTCGCCCTGCTGGCCACGCTGCGAAGCGCCGAAAACAATCCGCATGGCGCCCGCGCCTATGGCGAATACTACCTGCAGCTTGCCCCGGTCGGCGAACAGCGCAAACGCTATGAGCTCTGGCTCTCGACGCTTCCCGCCGATCGCGGAACCTGAAAGGATTGCCCCCATGCCTGACGCCCCGCTTACGTTTGGCATCCTCGTCGATGTTCTGGCGGCGATTGTCCTGCTGTTCTTTCTCGGCCGGGGTTTGATCCGGGGCGTCTCCGGCGAACTGGCCCGCATCTTGGGCTTTGTCGGCGGCGCATCGGCTGGCGTAGCGCTCTATTCCCCGATCCAGAAAAGTCTTTCCGCGCTCACGGGTATGCCGTCCTTCGCCGCGCTCGCCCTCACGTCCCTCACGTTGACCCTCCTCGCTGGATTTATCGTCGGGCTGACCATGCGCTACATCTTTAACGCCATGTTTCAAGTGGTGATCCTCCAGCCCGCCGACGCCGTTCTGGGCCTCGCCGCAGGCGCCGTTTACACCGCCGTCATTCTTGCGATTGTGTTTGCCTTGGCGATGCTCATCCCGCTCACACCGGTGCAACGGCTGTTTACCGAACAATCCCGCGTCGGCCAACAGGTATGCCCCTGGCTACGCTCCCACATGGGTATACAGTGATGGGATCACACGTCACAGACCGCGCCATCGAGGAGATCCGCGCCCGCGCCGATATCGTGGAGCTGGTCGCCGCACGCGGCGTCGCGCTCAAACGCGCGGGCACAAGTTTCAAGGGGTGCTGCCCGTTTCATCACGAAAAGACCCCGTCGTTCCACGTCAATCCGGCCAAGCAGTTCTACCATTGCTTTGGCTGCGGCGAACATGGCGACGTCTTCACTTTTCTGATGAAGCAGGATGGTCTCTCGTTCATGGATGCCGTTCGCTCACTCGCCGACAAAACCGGCGTCGTCATCGACACCTCCACCGATTATGAGTCTGAGCAGCGCAATCGGCTCTACGCCATCCACCTCGAACTGGCCGCGTTTTACCAGCGCTGCCTCGCGCAAACCAGCGGTGCAGCCGGCGCGCGCGCCTATCTGGAGTCGCGCAAGCTCGCGGCCGAAACGGTCGCTCGGTTTGGCATCGGCTACGCGCCGCTCGATCGCGGCGCCACGCTCGCTTGGGCGGCAAAACGGAATTTCACCGCCGAGCAGCTCGTCGCCGCCGGCGTGCTGACGCCGCCTAACGACCCCTCCCGGCCGGAGGACTACTACGACCGCTTCCGCGGCCGTCTGATGTTCCCCATCGCCGACACCCAGGGCCGCATCGTGGCCTTCAGCGGCCGCATCCTCGATCCCAAGGCCCATCCGGCGAAGTATGTCAATTCCCCCGAGACACCGATTTTTCGCAAGGGCAAGATCCTCTATGCCCTCGACAAGGCGCGCGGCGCGATCGTCAAGCACCCCCGCCGCGAGGCCGTGATCTGCGAAGGACAGATCGACGTCATCCGCTGCCACGCCGCCGGCCTCACCACTGCGGTCGCGTCGCAGGGGACGGCCTTCACCCGCGACCACGTCGACCTGCTCAAGCATCACGCCGATTCGGCCGTCCTCTTCTTTGACGGCGACGCCGCCGGCCGCAAGGCCGCCATCCGCACCGGCGCCCTCTTCCTCGAGGCGGGCATCCCGGTCCGTGTCGCCGTCCTGCCGCCCGGCGAGGACCCCGACTCGCTCATCCGGGATCGCGGCGCCGACGCCGCGCACGCATTGATCGACGCCGCCGAGTCGCTCACCGCTTTCCAGATCCGCGCCATGCGGGAGGGCGAGGAACGGCCCGACGACGTGGACGCCGTGAGCCGCGTCTGCCGCGCCGTCCTCGAAACCCTCGCCTCCTGCTCAAATGCCGTCCTCCGCTCCCACCTCCTGCAGGAGGCCGCCGCCCGCCTTCGTCTCCCCGAATCGGCGCTCACCGAGGACCTCGAAGCCCTCCGTGCCAGGCAGGCCGAAGCCGCCGCCCGCGCCGCCGCGTACGGCAAGCCCGCTTCCGCCCCGGCGACCCGACAGGCCCCTGCGCCACGGTCCGGTTCCGACGGAGAGCCGCCGCCGCGCGACGCCTTTTCCGGCGAAGAGACCTCTGGCGAAGAGACCTCTGACCCCGCCGCCATACCCGTCCCGCCAGCGGATGCCGCGCCGGAATCGGCCACCCCCGCCGATCTCGCTCTCGCCGAGCTGCTGTTTCATCATGAGGACGACCTTGCCGTGGCCGACCTGCTCCGCACCTATCTCCCAGAGGCCTTGGTTCGGCATCCACATGCGCACACCGTCTTTTGCGCCTGGCGTGCGGCCGCCAACACCGGCTCCGACATCTTGGCCGACCTCTACGCCGCCGCCGACCCCGCCCTGAAAGCCTTCCTCGATCCTGTGATCCTTCGCCGTCCGCGGGTCACCCATTCCGAAGAGCTTTCCCCTATTGACGCTGCGCGGGACGTCGTCGCCCGCCTCTGGATCGACGCCCTTCGCGCCGAGCGCACCGCCATCGGTGACGATCCCCCCGATGACGCCAGCCGCCTGCGCCGCCTCATCCTGACTCGACACATCAAAGTCCTTCAGCAGGCCACGATCGAGGCTGATCGACTCTCATCCCTGTATCTCAAGAAATCCGTCACCTCCTGGGAATTGCGCGAGCCGGTCATCCGCGAGGAACAGACTCGTCTCGGCGGTTGAGATCGGGGCGCGCGTAGTCGGTTGGCGACAGGGGGGGCGGATCGGGCTCTTCATCCGGGTGTGTGGGTGTGTGAGTGTGTGGGTGAGTGTGGCTGAGTGTGGGTCCGCGAAGCACGAGGGCGGCGGCGTCCTGCCGCGCCACAGGCCACTGGAGACCAGGGGAAGGTCCTGACCAATACGTTGATTACCCACCCACAAATCCACCCACACACACACCCACTTACTCACACACACCCTCGTTCCACTCTTTTTGCCCTTGCCGCGCCCTCTCGCCGTAGACTACAATGCGCCATGGCTGGCAGCTATCTGACACTCGACGAGGCGGCGAAATACCTGCATCTCGACACCGGCTACCTTCTTCGGCTCCTGAAGCAGGGGGAGGTGCCGTGCCAGGAGGGCGGCGGGCGGGTCGGCTTTGACCGCGACGAGCTGGACGCCTGGGCGTCGCAGAGGATCCTGCGGATGACCGAACGCTCGCTCAAGGACTATCACCGCGAGAGTTCACGGGTCACGCGCTGCCGCGATGGTGACTTTGCGCTGATTGGCGGGCTTTTCGCCCCCGACCGCACGGTGGTCGGACTCCCCTCGCGCACCAAGGCCTCTGTCTTGCGCGACCTAGTGGGCATTGCCGGGCAGGCCGGGCTGCTCTACGCGCCAGCCGACCTGATCGACAGCCTTGAAGCGCGCGAAGCCGCCTGTTCCACCGGCCTCGACGGCGGCGTGGCCCTCGTTCACCCGCGCAAGCAAGACCCCTACATCGCCGCCGAATCGTTCATCGTCCTCGCCCGAACCGCCACGCCCATCCCCTTCGGCGCTCCCGATGGAGAGAATACCGATCTCTTCTTTCTCGTCTGCTGCCTCGACGACCGCCTTCACCTCCACACCCTCGCGCGTCTCTGCACCATGCTGGGCACGACCGATTTCATGCCGCGCATGCGCCAAGCCGCAGACGGCGCCGCGCTCTATGCGACGGTGATCGAGACGGAGCAGCTCGTCCTGGAACGCCTGAGTCACAGCCGGGCGTAGGTCAGAACCCCAGCCGTTTTTCAAACGCCGGATCGCGCGCGACGCCGAATTTGACGGCCAGCCGGTAGTACCTTTCGGCTTCAGCGGGTTTGGCCGACATCTCCATCGTGAGGTAAGCCATGTTCATCAGCGCGTCGGGATGGGTCGGATTATTCGTGAGTAATTTGTCGAGTTCCAGCATGGCGCGATACGGCTGGCCTGCTCCAAGATACGCGCCGGCGATCAGCAGTTGCACAGCTTCCTCCTCGCGCTCCGCCTGCAGATCCTCCAGAATCAGCAGCGCGTCTTGATACGCCCGCCGCTTGCATTCCAGCACGGCCAACATCAGGCGAGCCGGCCGGTTTCCGGAATCGGCGCGAAGGACGTTCATCAGCGCGGTTCTCGCCTCTCCAGAATCGCCAGCGTCGAGCATGTCGCGCGCCCAAGCCAACTCGTCGGCGACCGACACCGGGCGGTTGGTGACCGACTGAACGTCCGCCGGAGCTTCCAGAGGAGTTTCGGACGGGGTGCCAGTGGCTTCGTCCGGATGGCCAGCCACGACCGCTTTCTTTTCTGCGGGCACAGCGGGCAGCGCGCCCATCACCGCTACCCGGCGGCGCGGGCCTGTGGCGGCGTCGAACTTCAACTGATCGACCTGCGTTTCGCAGAACGCGCGCCTAAACCGCACCGCACTGAGATCAGCCTTGGGGTATTTCGCCTCAACCTCCAGACAGACGTCCACCGCTTGTTGGTAGAGCGCCTCGGCGCGCACGCCGTCCTGGTCATTTTTCCAGACCAGCTCGGCTTCTCGGGAAAGGTCCGACGCCCGCTTCGCGGAGGCCTCAATCTCGCCGGGCGCCTTGTTCGACCGACCGAAGAAGGCCTGCCCATCCGTGGCTGCCAACAGAAAAACCGCCGCGCAGATCAGACGCATTGCGCCTGTCCGGCCTTTTCGCCTGGGTTCGGGTGCGTGTTTCATGAGGAGAGCATAGCATACGGCTTAAAATTCGGCAATTCTACGTTAATGGGTCTTGACGTTCCCGCTTCGGCTTGGCAAGATGCGGCCATGTTTTTTCGCGCGATTCTCTTCATCCTATTTTCAGGAGCGGTCGCCGGTCGCACCTGGGCAGCGGGGCTGTGGCTGGTCCTGCCGACCGAGAATCAGGCTGTCTTCGAAAACGCCCCTGAGCGATTTTATATGTACGTTGACCGGTTGGTCGACGGCAAGATCGAACAGGCGCTGGGAGGCGGCCTCTATGGATTCACCCGCACGCCGGTGCGGATCGGCGGAACCGTGGTCTACACTCAGTTTCACGAGGGCGCCGACATCCGGCCCTTGCGACGCGACGCGCGTGGCGAACCGCTGGATCCCGTGACCGCCCCGGCCGACGGCCGAGTCGTCCATGTCTCCAACGCGCCGGGCAATTCCAACTACGGGCGCTATGTCGTGGTCGAGCACACCCTTCAGGGCGCCCCTTACTACACGCTCTACTCCCATCTGGCCGCGATCACTGTGGCGCGAGGCGATGCCGTCCGCCAGGGCGCCACCATCGGCCGCATCGGTCATACCGGCACCGGCACCAACACACCCCGCGCCCACCTGCATTATGAGTTCTGCCTGATGTTAAACCGCAATTTTGGCGGCTGGTTCAAAAAGAACCACCCCAAGACACCCGACACGCACGGCATCTTCAATGGCATGAATCTCGCCGGACTCGACCCAATCGGACTGACCCGCGCCGTCCGCGCCGAGCCCGCCCTCACCGTCACGAACTACATTCGCGGCCAGACCCCGCTCTTCCGTCTGATTCTCAACGACACGCCTCGTTTCGATCTGATCCGGCTCTACCCCTGGCTGACGGAAGGCGCCGTCGAACCGCGTCCGACGGCCTGGGCGGTGACGTTTTCCAACCAGTTCATCCCCATGCGGGCCGAGGGGCGCGCCGCCTGCGTCGCCGCACCCGCCATCGAATGGCTCGGTCCCGCCACGCCCGCGCTGTCTTATCAGTCCCGCAAGCTGATCAATGGAACGCCCGAAAAACCCGCGCTCACCCAAACGGGCCAGCGCTGGGTCAATCTGCTGACCTTCCCAGACTAAGGGCCATGGTTTGCCCTGACTATCGCCACGTCATCCGCTCGAACGAGAAAGCGTCTTCGTGG
>JBIJDW010000294.1:0-4349 GCA_044343885.1 Kiritimatiellia bacterium | reverse complement strand
TATCGGCCCCCGCGGCTCCGTTCAACAACATTTTATCCCCCATGCGGCAAGATTACGCTTGTTTGCAATCAGCAACCGTCATACACTTTGCCGCACGAGGGATAAAACGCTATTCGTTGGGACGGGAGACAGATCATGAAAACGATGATTGCAGTCCTAGGATTCATCATGGCGAGCACAGCAGCGCTTGCCAACAAGCCGCCCGATGCCGCCATGCTGACTGCCGATGCGGTGCAGACGGCACTCGGCTACTACTTCGCGCAACCACAGCATGCGAAAAAAATGATCTACCGCAGCATCTTCACCCCCGGTTTGCGACACCGTGCCGGAGAGACCAACATCGCCGTCGTCACGCGAACCGACATCCCAAGGGGGAAAGATGTGTCCCTCGTCCGAATATCAGAAGTGGCGATCCGTGAGACGGATTCTGTTCCGACTCAACTCACAGTCGTAGTCAAGCTGGTTGCCTGGACTGAAAGGGGCCAAAGCGGCCTCATCCCCATGCACGCCTTTCCGACATACGAGATGACTCTGGACTCAGGAGGCAAACTGAAGGTGACAAAGGAAGAACTCGTGCTCGAATGACAGGGAGTCCCAACATCGCGTCGTTCCATATTCGCCACTCGCGGACGGGTGGCTCAATGGAGAACGCGGGCGTTCGCCATGAATCATGAACAAAATGACCAGAGATGAACTGATCGCCCTTGCCCGCCGCATCATGGCGGCGGAGGGGACAGAGGACGAGATTGAGCAAATGTCGGAACTTTTCGACCGAAGCGTTCCGCATCCCTCTGGAATCAACTTGGCATACTTTCCAGAGAATTACGGAACGCGGGGTGGACCATCGGAGGTAGGCTATCACCCGACACCAGCGCAAGTCGTGGATATGTGCCTGCATCCTCGAGTGCTGATTACACCACCACCAGAGGCGAACAAAGCCTCGGAGGTTACGGCTCGCAAGCTCGCCGAACCTCAAGGCTGACGTTCGAACCCGAGAAAAGAAGAAAATGGACCTGATCAGTAAATGGCTAACGATCCGATGCAAGCAGAAGTACCTCGGCGAAAGGTATGAGCAAGATCTTATAATCGACAAGCTTTCACGACTCCTTCTGGGTAATGCGTTACACATCGGTGCAACGCGTATTGTTTTTGGCGAACCGGCAGAGACTCACCCTGACATTGACCTGTCTCTTTGTCAGCCCATGGAAGCAACCAACGATTTGGAGGACATCGAAAAAGAACTGGCGGGTGTTGGCCACACCGTGAAACAAGATTGTTTTGGGGACGATCCCCACAAGATGATGCCCGTTTGGATAAAGATCAATGGGCAATGGCGTCAGACTGAAAGCATCCCGCTGAGGCTTTTGCATTTGATCGTATTCCATATCGAAGGTCTTGCCATAATTGAACGCGACGGAATTCCCATCGAGGTTGGCGATAACAAGGTCGCTATGGTCGATGTGACGATCACATGCGAGGCAAACTACCACTATGCGATTGATCTAAAGACAAGATGCTGATGGGAGGCCCGTCCCTAAACCGCTCGCGAGAAGCCGATGACCATCCCATGCGTGGACTTCATCGGGCGCTTCCTGTTGCACGTCCTGCCCAAGGGCTTCCAAAAAGTCCGCGCCTACGGCTGGCTGGCCCAGCGGCACAAGACCGCCGCGCTCGCGGCCATCCGTGCCGCGCTCGGCGCACAACCACCGCCGCCGCCGCCCGAAGACGAGACCGCACCCGAACGCATCCAGAGACTCACCGGCGTGGATGTCACCCGCTGCCCCATCTGCGCGGCTGGTCACCTGTCCTACGTCGGCGAACTCCACCGAGCCCGCGCCGGACCCGCATGACAACACACACCAAAACACGATGCGCATCTCATTTAAGCGCCCGAACGGGCCGCGCGCGCGGAGCTATGCACCCATGCGGAAAAACGGCCCGGTTTGGATCGCCTCACGGCCCATTCGGCGCTAATTGGGATCGCCTTTTGATCCCCTTTGCGTCCACGCCGCGCCGCTCGCGCCCTTTGTTCAGGCGCGCAAGAACGAAACGGGGCATTCAAACCCCATAGCCATCTATCGGCCCCCGCGGCTCCCTGTCTGCGTGCGTACACGCACAGGCAGGCGTTCAACAACATTTTATCCCCCATGCGGCAAGATTACGCTTGTTTGCAATCAGCAACCGTCATACACTTTGCCGCACGAGGGATAAAACGCTATTCGTTGGATGCAAGACATGATGATGATGAACAGATTCATCGCCTCACTAGAACGCCTCGCTATGCCCGCGGAACAACAACTGGCATCGCTACCCGAAGGATGCTGCAAAGCCGATGAGTTGGCATTGGATTTCGACTGCTACTGTCGCGCCGAAGGTGTGCGAATGCCATCTGACGCCAAACAACTGGTTATCGAACTGGAACAGATACTTAGAAAGATGGGTGGCTAGGCAAAGGCACACCTGTGGACAGACGATGCAGTCCGACAACGACCTGAATGGGAAGAAGTCCGAGTGAAAGCGCGTAACATCCTGATGATCATGAACGGAGAGTCCCAACCAAGCGATGCACCGCGGCCGGTCGCTGGACAGTAAGGGACCTGGATAGGCGGCCGCGGTGATCGCCATCGTTGGCACAATGATGACCACAGAACCAAGCTACGAGACCGGTGAGCCAATACACCTGCCGCTACCGCACCGGTCGGCGCGTGAGCGGGATCTACGAGACCGCTCACACCGTCTGCGCGGTCCGATACGTCCCGCGCCACCGCTGCCGCGTCGGCCGGGGAGGTAGCCCACGTCACAGGGCTGTCCACAGGATCGCCCGCTTGGCCGGTCAGTGAAACGGGGATGCGTCCGAAGGAATGGAAATTTGGTTTGAACCCTAGCAAAGATCATGTTACCGTGGCACCTTCTTAACGGTCAACAAAGGTGTTGAGGCTTAGCCGGTGCGAACGCGGGTTCTCTCCCTGCTAAATTTGATCCTCAATCAGAGGTTGTGCAAGAGAAAGTAGAGGTGAATCAATGACGAAGAAGACCGAGTATCCTCATGCAGTACGATATGTGAACTTCCTGCTCTACAGCCTGAGTAAGGGTGACGGAACATCAATGGTGCTTCGCAAGTCCGATTCGCTGCCGAAGATTGCGGGGGCAGACAAAGGTATGGAGGTGCCACCCCTGGATCATGTAATCAACCGACTCAAGTTCGTTGCCGGCCTGAACCCGGAGCCATATGCTGAACCCACTCGGGGCACTGCGTCGCTGACCGTTGGCGGGAAGGACTGCGCCGTAGAGTGTCTGTTTGACGACGGTGCGGACTGCCTGTGCACGCTGAAGATGAAAGGATAGGAAGACGCACAACCACAGCCTGCTGCCTATCGCCGCTAGCGCGGCTCAGGCAGATGCCGAACGATTGGGGCAACCAATCGAAATCGAAACCGGGACCGGGATCGAACGCCATGGGTTTGGGACACGAAAAACTGGACGTCTACCGCCTTTCGATCGGCTATGTGGCATGGGTGTACGAAAAAGCCGACGGACTGACCGGCAACCATCGCTCGGCACGAGACCAATGGCTTCGTGCGAGTCAGTCCATTGGCGATATGAAGGATGGAAAGATGAAGGGGTACACGCCGCAGCGAGAGGGAATGAAGCGGAAACACGTTCACCCACATACCCACACCCCCACACACATTCCCCCACAAACCCGGAAGCGCCATTCACAGCAATTCTAATTATGACAGCCGCTATCGGGATCCAAATCGGGATCGGAACCGAAATCGACAAGAAAGCAAGGAATTCGACCCCGATAGCGATAGCGATTTCGATTTCGACTGTACAGATGTGCCATAATTAGAATTGCTGGCCATTCAGGTCTGTCCTTGACGGTTCTGCGGGGAGCGTGTACGTTGAGTGCATGCGCAAGATGAATAACAACACGCCCGGTGAGGCGGCTCGCGGAGCCGCCGTGCCTCTGGCTCCGGTTCCCCCGGACCCGGCGCAAACGCCGGATCGCTACATCCGCCAGATCGCTGTTCCGTGCTTCGGGGCGGCCGGGCAGGAGGCGCTCGCGGGGCTTACGGTCGTCCTGGTCGGCTGCGGCGCGCTGGGGTCGATGCAGGCCGAGCTGCTCGTCCGCATGGGTGTCGGCGCGCTGCGTCTGGCCGATGGCGACACCGTCGCCGAGATGAACCTGCACCGGCAGATCCAGTTCACCGAGGCCGATGCCGCCGCCGCGCGCAACAAGGCTGAGGCCGCCGCCGCGCGCCTTCGCACGCTCAACGGTGCCTGCCGCATCGAGGCCGTGCCCGCGTTTGTCACCCCCGCGACGATCGGGGCCTTCATCTGCGGCG